>JAXDHC010000480.1:0-4220 GCA_034664705.1 Solirubrobacteraceae bacterium | reverse complement strand
GTCGCGATCGCCAAGGTCGTCATCCGCCAGAAGGAGCAGCTCGTCGCGATCCGCCCGATGGAGGGCGACGTGCTCGGCATGGCGACGATGGTCTTCGCCGACGAGGTCGTGGACCCCGACAAGATCGACGAGCTCGACGCCGCACGCGAGGTCGAGGTCAACGACCGCGAGCTGTCGATCGCCAAGCAGCTCGTCGAGTCGCTCTCGGGCGAGTTCGAGCCGGACAAGTACCACGACACCTACCGTGAAGAGGTGCTCGCGCTCGTCGAGCGCAAGGCCGCCGGCGAGGAGATCGCCGTGCAGCCGGCGCGCGAGGAGGCCGAGGAGCCCGTGCCCGACCTCATGGCGGCGCTGAAGGCGAGCCTCGACGCGGTCCGCGAGCGCGACGGCGGCGGCGCCACCGCCGCCGCGGACGACGCCGACGCGGACGCCGATGCCGAGGCCGACGGCGCGAAGGCCAAGCCGAAGCGCAAGGCGCCCGCCAAGCGCAAGGCGCCGGCCAAGAAGACCGCCGCCAAGGGCTAGCGGCGGCGCGGCGCGGCGCCCGGTCGCGCCGCTTTCCTGCGCGGCCGCGCTAGCGCGACGCGTGCGCCGGGTACGGCTCCGGAGCGATGTCCGCCACCGCCACCGCCCCGAGCCCGACCCCGCGCCTGCGGCGGTCGGACTGCGCCGGGCCGGGCATCCAGCGCCGGCGGCACGGGCGCGGCTTCCGCTACGTCGCGTCCGACGGCGAGCGCGTCGACGAGCCGGAGGTGCTGCAGCGCATCCACGAGCTCGTCATCCCGCCGGCGTGGGAGGACGTGTGGATCTGCCCCTATCCCGGCGGCCACATCCAGGCCACCGGCGTCGACGCGGCCGGGCGCAAGCAGTACCTCTACCACCCGCGCTGGCGCGCCCGTCGCGACCAGCAGAAGTTCGACGACATGGTTGTCTTCGCCCGGGCGCTCCCCGCGCTGCGCGACGTGATCGAGCAGACGCTCGAGCGCGACGACATGAGCCGCGAGCACGTCCTCGCCTGCGCGGTGCGGCTGCTCGACCGTGGCTTCTTCCGGGTGGGCAGCGAGGACTACGCAGTCCGCAACGAGACCTACGGCCTGGCCACGATGAAGAAGCGCCACGTGCGCCTGCGCGGCGACGTCCTCCTCTTCGACTACCCGTCCAAGCACGGCAAGCGCCGCATCCAGGCGGTCATCGACCCCGCCGTCGCGGAGATCGTCGCGCGGCTGAAGGCGCGGCGCGGGGGCGGGGACGACCTGCTCGCCTACAAGGAGGGCAGGCGCTGGTACGACCTGCGCTCCGACGACATCAACGAGTACCTCAAGGGCGTCACGGGCGAGGACATCTCGGCCAAGGACTTCCGCACGTGGGGCGCCACGGTGGTCGCGGCGGTCGCCCTCGCGGTCTCCGGCGGCGCGCCCGCGACCAAGACCGGGCGCAAGCGCGCGATCACGCGCGCCGTCAAGGAGGTCGCCTACTACCTCGGCAACACGCCCGCGGTCGCCCGCGCGTCCTACATCGACCCACGGGTCTTCGACCGCTACCGGGAGGGCCGGACCATCGGTCACGCGCTCCCGCTCGTCGCCGACGACGAGGAGGCCCCGGCGATCCAGGGGCCGATCGAGGAGGCCGTCCTCGACCTCCTCACCGACGGCGCGGACTGACCCTCGCCGCTACGCCGCGGCTTCGTCGGCGAGCGCGTCCACCGCTTCGTCACGCGTCGGGCGGATCGTGAAGATCTGATCCAGGCCCGTGATCTCGAACGTCTTTGCGATGTTCGGATCCGTGTTGACGATGGTGAGCACGCCGTCGCGCGAGCGCAGGCGCTTGACCGCACCGATGAGCACCCCGAGCGCCGTCGAGTCCAGGAACGTGGTGTTCGTCAGATCGACCACGATCCGGGTATGCCCGGACTCGAGCGCCTCGCCCAGCGCGGATTTCAGCTCGGGCGCGGTGAAGAGGTCGATCTCGCCGGACACAGCCACGACGTGGCGCTGCTCGTCGAGCGAGTCGGTGGTGAGTGAGAATTCCGGTGGCATCGAGCCCCTAGCTTGACGGATCGTCCGGCGGGATGTCGACAGCGGCCAGCGCGGCGGCGCCGTGCCGGCGACCCTCCCCGCGCTCGAAGAAGTCCCACACCTCGACGACGTTGCCCTCCGGATCCTCGACGTAGAGGGACCGGTCGCCGCCGTCGTGCTCGACCGGTCCGCGGAAGGGATGCGCGGCGTTCTCCAGGCGGGCGGCGAGCGTGTCGAGGCTGCCGGGCGCGACGGAGAACGCGTAGTGGACGTGGCGGCCGCCCTCGTCGCCGTACTCCTTCTCGCCGGGCAGCCAGAGCCCGAGGCGGGCGCGCTCGCCCGCGGCGAGCCACACCCGGTCGTCCTCGCGGGCGAGCACGCGCAGGCCGAAGGCGTCACGGTAGAAGCGCTCGAGGACATCGAGGTCGCGTGCCTCGATCGTGAGCTCGGCGAAGCCCTGGGTCAGCATCGCCCGGGGTACGGACACGACGGCCGCCGGGCTCATGACTCGACGAAGCGCAGCCGCAGGATCAGCTCGCCCGACCCGTCGCCGGAGCCGCGTGCGTCGACCTCGTCCGCCACGCGCGTGAAGACGTTGCCCACGCCGGGCAGCTCCGCGTCGTCGAGAAGCGCGCGGGCGCCGCCGCTGCCCGGGGCGGCGACGCGCAGCTCCAGGCTGCTGTCGTCGGCCGCCACGACGACGCGCACGTGCGCGTCGGGCGTGTGCGCGGGCGCGTGCGCGGCGACGGCGTCGGTGAGCAGCATCGCGTCGTCGAGCCGGTCGATCGGACACTGGGCGCGGGCGGCGAGCATGCCGACCACGCGGCCGAGCACGGGGCCGACGAGCGGTCCCTTGCGCACCGTCACGGCCGCCTCGTTGCGCACGACCGCGCTCACTGCGCCTCGGGGCCGTCGCCGGCGGGCGCGGAGACCGGGCCGTCGATGCGGAAGGTCATGCGCACCTCGGTCTCCTCGCCGGACCCGGTCCCGAGCTCGAGGGACTCGGCGAGCGTCGCGATGAGGGGCAGGCCGAGGCCGAGGCCGGGGCTGTCGGCGCGCGGCAGGATCCCGCGGCCGTGGTCGACGACGACCACGCGCAGCACGTCATCGTCGATCGTCGCGCGCAGACCCATCGGGCCCTCGCCGCCGGGGTAGGCATGGACGACGACGTTCGTGCACGCCTCGGTCACGGCGAGCTTCACGTCCGCGAGCGTCTGGTCGGCGAGGTCGAGGACGTCGGCGAAGCCGCCGATGGCGTGTCGCGCCACGGCGACGTTCTCCGGACGGGCCGGCAGCGTGAGCTCGAGGTCGGGTGCGTCAGTCGCCACGCGTCGTTCAGGGGAAAGCGCTCCGGTCATGCCGGAGGCATCCGGCGCCGTTCTGCCCACCCCACAGTGGATGTATGCACTGCTCTTCGACCCCCCAGTCGGATCCGGCGGGCGGAGCATATCCCCCGGCACGGGAGAACGTCGCGACATCGCCGCCGGAGCCGGGCGTGCGCGATGTCACGCAGCGGCGGGCGCGCCCGCCGGCGCGAGGACGTCGCCGCCCGGTGGAACCGGAGATCCGCCGGGCACGCCCGCCCGGGCGGGGGCGCCGCCAAACCGCGCCGCGCCCGCCTTCTGGCATCGTCTGTCGGCCCGAGGCCTCCCGCTGACGGGTGACGCGCCCTACAATTCCGCCCTTACCTCCGGTTGCCCGCCAGCCGTACGGGGACTCACACATGAACCAGATCAAGCCGCCACAGGCCGACGGCCTCTACGACCCTAGCTTCGAGCACGACGCCTGCGGCGTCGCCATGGTCGCGCGCCTCGACAACGACGCGACGCACGAGGTCGTGGAGCGTGCCCTCGAGGCGCTCGCGAACCTCGAGCACCGCGGCGCCGAGGGCGCCGACGTGCGCACGGGCGACGGTGCCGGGATCCTCGTCCAGATGCCCGACGCCTTCTTCCGGGGCGTCGTCGACTTCGATCTGCCCGAGGCGGGCCGCTACGGCGTGGGCATGTGCTTCCTGCCGCGCGACGAGACCCACCGCGCCAAGCTCGAGCAGCTCATCGAGCGCAACGTGCGCGCGGAGGGCCAGGTGCTCCTCGGCTGGCGCGACGTGCCGATCGACGAGGCCCACGTCGGCGACAGCGCCAACGCCTCGCGCCCGCACATCCGCCAGGTCTTCGTCGGCGCCGGCCCCGGCTACGAGGACGACCG
>JAXDHC010000479.1:0-6405 GCA_034664705.1 Solirubrobacteraceae bacterium | reverse complement strand
GCGCGCGACGAGCAGCGGCACGCCGCCGGCACGCGCGATCTTGAGGGCGGCGGCGCGGCCGATCCCGCTCGAGGCGCCCGTGATCACGACGGTGCGCCCGTTCACCGCGCTCGCGAAGGATCGGTCGCGGAAGCGGTCGGGGTCGAGCCGGCGCTCCCAGTGGTCCCAGATGCGCTCGGCGTAGCTCTGGAGCGGCGGGACCTCGATGCCGCTGCCGGCCAGGGCGCGCTCGGTGTCGTGCGTCTCGAACCGCGCGCTGAAGCCGAGGTGGGCGAGGACCTCCCCGGGGATGCCGAGGTCGGCGAGGACCGCGCGCCGGGCATGCTTGAGCGGCGCGAGGCTCCCGAGCACCGACAGCACGCCCGTGGGCAGCGCGTCGGCGAGGCGCCTGTCGACGCGTAGCGCGAGGCGCGGGGCGTGCGCCGCCCTGGCGAACGTGTTCAGCACGTCGACCGAGCGCTGCGACACCGGGTTGGTGAGGTGGAAGGCCCGGCCGTCGAGGTCCGGCTCGTGGGCGATGTGGTCCATCGCCCGCACGACGAAGTCGACCGGCACCACGTTCGTCCAGCCGAGCTCGGGGCTCACGAGCGGGAACCACTCCGGCACCGCGCCGCGCGCCTTCTGGATGAGCTTGAAGAAGTAGTAGGGCCCGTCGACCTTGTCCATCTCGCCGGTCCGGGAGTGGCCGATGACGATTGCCGGCCGGTACACCCGCCACGGGACCGCGCTCTCCTCGCGGACGATGCGCTCGGACTCGAACTTCGTGCGGTGATAGGGCGACGGCAGGCCCTGGCCCGCGTCGAACATGTCCTCGCCGAACAGCCCCTCGTGGTCGCCCGCCACCGCGACCGAGGAGGCGTGGTGCAGGCGCCCGGCGTCCAGGGCGCCGGCGAGCTCCACCGCGTGGCGCGTGCCGTCGACGTTCAGGCGCTCGTTGACCTCCTCGGACGCCGTCATGTCGTACATCGCGGCCAGGTGGAACATGTGCTCGATCGCGCCGCGGTGCTCGGACACCCACGCCGCGTCGACGCCGAGCCCCGGCGCCTGCAGATCGCCGACGACCGGCTTGACGCGCTCCGGATGCGGCCAGCGGCGCAGCAGCGCGTCGAGCTTCGCCCACGAGCCCTCGCGGACGAGGACGTGCACGGCGCCGTCGCGGTTGCGCAAGAGCTCCTCGACGAGATGGCGCCCGATGAGGCCCGTCGCGCCCGTCACGAAGTACGTCAAAGCAAGGTCCTCCCGGCCGTGTCCGGCGGAAAGCCTATAGCGCGGATCGCGGGCGGCCGGGGGCGGCGGAGTGGCTCAGGGAGCGGGATCGATGCCCCCGGAACGGGGGCTCACGAGCGGCGGCTACCAGCCGCCGCGCCAGACCTGCTCTTCGCGCGCGAGCTTCTTGTGGGCCGCCTTGCGGCGGTCCTTGCGGCGATCGAGCGCCATCTGGAGCATGCTCATCGCGAAGATGAACAGCGGGAAGAAGGCGATGAGGATGAAGCCGGCGTTCGTGACGACCTTGTCGTTCGCCTCGCCGTAGGTTCCCTGGCCACCGTCGTGGCCGAGCGCGACGGGCGCGAGCACGAGGGCGATCGCGAGCGTGAGGGCGAGGAGGTGCAGAGCGCGGCGCATCGCCCTGCATCGTATAGAACCCCGCCGTCGTGGCGACCCCCCGGCGTCCGACTCGACGGCGCCCGGGACGCCGCGCGCCGGACGGCGCGATCGGCGCGGCGACCGGCGTTCGGGCGCTGTCAGCGGGACGACCGTGGCGGCGCGGCGCGCTCGCATCCCGTTTCCCCGCAAACGACTGCGGGTAGCGAATCCGACGCACCGAAGTTCGGGAGAGAGGGGTCGCCGCATGGCGCTGTCGATGCTCGCCCGGGAGCGCACCGTCGCTCCACCGGGCTACAACCGTTGGCTCATCCCGCCGGCTGCGCTGGCGGTTCATCTCTGCATCGGCGAGGTCTACGCGTTCAGCGTCTTCAAGACCCCGCTGAAGGATCACTTCGGCACGGCGCTGACGCCGATCGGGATCATCTTCAGCATCGCCATCGCGATGCTCGGCCTGTCGGCCGCCTTCGGCGGCAGATGGGTCGAGCGGGCGGGGCCGCGCAAGGCGATGGCGCTCGCGGCGGTCTGCTGGAGCTCGGGCTTCCTGATCGGCGCCCTGGGCGTCGCCACGACGCAGCTGTGGCTCGTCTACCTCGGCTATGGCGTCATCGGCGGCATCGGCCTCGGCATCGGCTACATCTCGCCGGTGTCGACGCTGATCAAGTGGTTCCCGGACCGTCCCGGCATGGCGACCGGCCTGGCGATCATGGGCTTCGGCGGCGGCGCGATCATCGCCTCGCCCCTCACGCAGAAGCTCCTGAGCACGTACGCGAGCAAGCCGCAGGACGCGATCGTGCCGGCGTTCCTGACGCTCGGGGCCATCTACCTCGTCGCCATGATGCTCGGCGCGTTCACCGTCCGGGTGCCCGCGGACGACTGGCGGCCGGAGGGCTGGGCGCCGCCCGAGCGCTCCACGCGCTCGCTCATCACCGGCTCCAACGTCACCGCGACGAACGCGATCAAGACGCCGCAGTTCTGGATGCTGTGGACGGTGCTGTTCTGCAACGTCACCGCCGGCATCGGCATCCTCGAGCAGGCGGCGCCGATGATCCAGGACTTCTTCTCCAGCGTGACCGCGGCCGCGGCGGCCGGCTTCGTCGGCCTGCTGTCGATCTGCAACATGAGCGGGCGCTTCGTGTGGTCGTCGACGTCCGACGTGATCGGCCGCAAGCGGATGTACATGATCTACCTCGGCGTCGGCGCGGTGATGTACTTCCTGCTCGCGACGACGGGGACCGCGTCCATCGCGCTGTTCGTCATCTTCACCGGCGTCATCCTGAGCTTCTACGGCGGCGGCTTCGCGACCGTCCCCGCGTACCTCAAGGACCTGTTCGGCACGATCGAGGTCGGCGCGATCCACGGGCGGCTGCTCACCGCATGGTCGGCGGCCGGCATCGCCGGACCGCTGATCGTCAACGGGCTCGCCGACGCGCAGTCGGGCGCGGGCAAGTCGGGCTCGGGGCTGTACACGCTCTCGCTGTTCATCATGGTGGGCGTCCTCGTGGTCGGCTTCATCGCCAACCTGATGATCCGCCCGGTGGACGAGCGCTTCCATGAGCCGGAGCGCGCCGCCGCGACGGCGAAGTCCGACGAGCGCTTCGCCCGCGACGGCGAGCCCGCGACGGTCTCGCCGACGCCCAGCACGATGACGAGGAGCCAGACATGAGCGACATGGCGATGGACGGTCGCCACCAGGACGGCGGCGCAGCGGACGCGAAGGGCGCCGCGCTGACGGCGATGGTCCTGTGGGTCATCGTGGTCCTGGCCCTGGCGTACGGCCTGATCAACACCTTCGCGAAGGTCGTCGACCTCTTCTCCGGCTGACGCAGGGCACGAGGGGGGACGCCGTCGCCGCGTCGCGGGAGGCGCGGCGGCGGGCGACCTACCATGAGGACTGAATGGCGGTCCTCATCGCATCCGACCTGGCCAAGGACATGGCCGGCGAGCCGCTCCTGAGCGGCGTCTCGTTCAAGCTCGAGCGCCGCGAGCGGCTGACCATCGCCGGGCGCAACGGCGCCGGCAAGACGACCCTGCTGCGGATGCTCGCGGGCGAGACGTCGATCGACGGCGGCGAGCTCGTGCTGTCCAAGGGCGTGCGCGTCGCCCTGCACGACCAGCGTCCGCCGCGCGAGCGCGACCTGACGCTGCGCGACTACGTGCTCTCCGGCCTGCGCGAGCCGCTCGAGCTTGAGGCGGAGCTGCAGCGCCTCGAGGAGGCCATGGGCGCCGGGGACGAGAGCGCCCTCCAGCGCTACTCCGGCGTGCAGGCGCGCTTCGACGCCGCCGGCGGCTACGGCTGGCGCGAGGCGGCGCGCGGGGTCATCCACGGCCTCGGCTTCGTCGACGAGGACCTCGACCGCCCGCTCTCGACGTTCTCCGGAGGCCAGCTCACGCGCGGCTCGCTGGCCCGCGCGCTCGCCGCGCGGCCGGACCTGCTGCTCCTCGACGAGCCGACCAACCACCTCGACATCGAGTCGCTCGAGTGGCTGGAGGACACGCTGCTGAACCTCGACGCGGCCGTCGTCCTCGTCGCCCACGACCGGTGGTTCCTGGAGACCGTCGGCACCGCGGTCCTCGAGCTCGAGGCCGGCCGCTCGCGCTTCTTCAACGGCACGTGGCACAACTGGCGCCGCGAGCAGGCCGCCCGCGAGATGGCGCTCGGCAAGGCGATCGAGAAGCAGCAGGCCGAGATCGCGCGCATGGAGCACTTCATCGAGCGCTTTCGGGCGAAGGCGACGAAGGCCCGTCAGGCCCAGTCGCGCGTGAAGAAGCTCGACAAGATCGAGCGGATCACGCGCGACCCGAAGGACTCACGGTCGCTGGAGTTCGCCTTCAAGCCGCCCGAACGCTCCGGGCGCGTGATCTTCGAGCTCGACGAGGGACGCCTCGAGGTCCCCGGCAAGGTGCTCCTCGACGACGCCGAGCTGTGGCTGGAGCGCGGCGAGCACGTGTCGCTCGTCGGCCCCAACGGCACGGGCAAGACGACGCTGCTGGAGGCGCTCGTCGGCCAGCGCGCGCTCGACGGCGGGCGCCTGCGCAGCGGCCACAACGTCAAGGTCGGCTACCTCAGCCAGCACGCGGAGGAGCTCGAGGCCGGCGTCGCGCGGACCGTCCTCGAGGCGGCCCAGAAGCGCACGGGCCTGAGCCCGAACCAGGCGCGCGCGCTGCTCGGGCGCTTCCTGTTCAGCGGCGACGACGCCGACAAGCCGCTCGACGGGCTCAGCGGCGGCGAGCGCCGGCGCCTGTCGCTGGCGATCGTGGTGTCGTCGGGCGCCAACGTGCTGATCCTCGACGAGCCGACGAACCATCTCGATCTCGAGTCGCGCGAGTCGCTGGAGGACGCGCTGCAGAGCTTCCAGGGGTCGCTGCTGCTCGTCACCCACGACCGCGCGCTGCTCGACGCCGTCGGCAGCCGCACGGTGGCGATCGAGGACCACAAGCTGCGCTCGTACGTCGGTGGCTGGGCCGAGTACGCGCGGGTCCGCGAGGAGCGGAAGGCGCGCGGCGAGGACCCGAGCTCCGCGGGCCCGGCGCCCGTGCCCGTCGCCAAGGCCCGCCCGGCCGCGGCGTCGCGGAGCAACGGCAGGGCGAGCGCCGTCGCCGAGCCGAAGGCCGTCGCCCCGCCGCCGGTCACCGCCCCCAAGCCCAAGCCCGCGCCGGGCCCGTCGAAGAACCGGCGCAAGGAGCAGGTGCGCCTCGAGCGCGCCATCGAGACCGCGGAGGCCGCGCTCGCGACCCTCGAGGACGAGCTCGCCGACCCGAAGTGGTGGGCGACGAAGTACGAGTCGGCGAAGTCGACGGCGCGCCACACCGCCGCCAAGCGGGCGGTCGAGGACGCCTACGCGCAACTCGAGGCCTTCGAGGCCTCCGCGCCCGCGTAGCAATCGGCCATCCGGCCCGCGAGATCCGCGGCTGACCCGCCGCGGCTCGCCGTCAGGCGGGGCTCTCGCCGTCCTGCTGGTCGCGCAGCATGAAGCCCACCTGGTCGCCCTGGACCTCGGCGTCGAGCACCTTGTCGTCGAGCATGACGGCCGCCTCGGGCTCCAGGAACACCGGCACCCGGTCGTTCTCGACGACCGCGTCCTCGGGCGCGGGCCCGTCCGTCAGGGCGAGCGCGAGGCCCTCCTCGCCATCCGGCCCCGTCGCGCGGGAGATCCGCAGGCCGGTCGCGTCCGACGTGTTCGGCGCCGAGGAGACGACGGTGTCGAGAGCCTCGGCGGCCCGGTCGGTGATCGTGAGCACGGTGTGCTCACCCCCTGTGATTGGGAACAGGACGGACAACGGTAGCGAGATGGCCCGCTCGGCCACCCCGGAGCCCGTTCGGAGACGCCCCGCCCCGTGGTACCGTGCCCGCCCCTCGGCACCCCGGCGCCGCCCGACGGACCACCCGACGGAGGGAGAGCATGGCCGGCATGCAGCCTGCGGCGAGCGACACGTCGCTGCATCTCACGCCCGAGCAGGAGGAGATCCGCCGGGTGTGTCGCGACTTCGCCGCGCGCGAGATCCGGCCGATCTCGGCGGCGGTCGACGAGGCCGACGTCGACGTCCCGTGGGAGCTGTGGCACAAGGCCGCGGCGCTCGGGCTGACCGCGTTCATGATCCCCGAGGAGCTCGGCGGCGGCGGGCTGACCGACGTCCTCACCGGCTGCCTGGTCCAGGAGGAGCTGTGCCACGGTTGCTCGGGCCTCGGCAACCTCGTCACCTCCGGCGGGTTCTTCGCCGAGCCGGTGATCGCGCTCGGCACCGACGAGCAGAAGGAGCGCTGGGTGCGCCCGCTGACGAGCGAGCGGCCGCCCATGACCT
>JAXDHC010000478.1:0-4565 GCA_034664705.1 Solirubrobacteraceae bacterium | reverse complement strand
CGCGTGTGCGTCGGCGGGTGCATGTTGCGCGCGCGGACGCGGTCGCCGACCGCGAAGCGGGCCGGGGCCGGCGCCTCGCGGTTCGTCGGCGTCCCGCGCCGCAGCGATGGCACGACGTCCTCGGCGGCGAGCGTCCGGGCCGGCGGGCGCGACGCGCGCGCGAGCGCGCGGCCGGCCGCGAGCTCCTCGGGGGAGACGAGGCCGCGCTGCGTCATGAGCCGCTCGAGCGCCGCGAGCCAGATCTCGTAGTAGGTGCTCGCGAGGTACTGCGCGGGCGGCAGGCTCTCGCGCGCGTGGCGGGTGGCGTCGAGGTTCCACGCGCCGGTGGCGCCCATGGCCAGCGTCAGCGCGAAGGCTCGCCGCTCCCACTCGGCGTGGAAGCGGGGCTCGCCGGGCTCGGGGTCCACGGCGCCGAAGCCGTGGGCGCCGCCCATGTCCTGCGGGCCGTTCATGGCGCCACGTCCTGCGGCGCCGTCGCCACGCCGGTCCCGATCATCGCGTCGCGGGTGACGAGCGCGGCGAGCCGCTCCTCGCTCCAGCCGTCGGTGCGGGGCGGGCGCATCGGCAGCACGAGGTAGCGCATCTCGGCGGTCGAGTCCCACACGCGGATCTCGGTCTCGGCGGGCAGCTCGACGCCGAACTCGCGCAGGACCCCGCGCGGGTCGGCCACCACCCGCGAGCGGTAGGGCGCGGACTTGTACCAGACCGGGGGCAGCCCGAGGACGGGCCACGGGTAGCAGGAGCACAGCGTGCAGACGACGACGTTGTGGACGTCCTCCGTGTTCTCGACGGCGAGGATGTTCTCGCCCTGGCGACCGGTGAACCCGAGCGACGCGATCGCCGCGACGCTGTCGCCGAGCAGCCATTCGCGGTACTCGGGGTCGGCCCACGCCTTCGCGACGACCTGCGCGCCGTTGTGCGGCCCGACCTTGGTCTCGTAGGTCTCGATCAGCGCGTCGAGCGCGGCGGGATCGACGTAGCCCTTCTCGACGAGGACGCTCTCGAGCGCGCGGACGCGGCGCTGCGTGTCGCTCAGCTCGGACATCTCGTGCTCGTGGTGCTCGTGCGTGTGCTGCGCCATGGGCCCCATTATCCGCCCGCCGCGCCGCGCCGCGACGAGGAACGGGATCGTCAGGCGCTGCGGCGGTCGGCCGCGGCCCGGGGGCCGCCGTCGACGGCGTCCGCCAGGCGCTCGAGCAGGCGCTCGAGCGGGATGAGGCCGCACAGGCGGCGGACGACGTCCGTGAGGCGGTCGGTCGCCATGACGGGCATCGGCGAGACGCGCCGCCGCGTGCGGATGCCGCCGCGCGGGCCGATCGCGACCGGACGGTCGAACTCGTCGACGAGCTCGGCCGGGACCTCGGCGAGGCCGTGGTCCTCGTGCGCGTGACGCGCGACCTGCTCGGGGATGCCGTCCTCGTTGACGGCCGTGAAGGTCGAGATGCACCCGGACACCACGGAACCGCAGCTGAAGCTCTTCAGTCGTTGGCCCCTCGTCGCGAGTCCGTTCATCCCGGCTATCGGCACGGGCGGGCGCGGACCGCAATGCCGGGGCCATCCCGGCGCGCTCGGCCTCACCCCGCCGGGACGGCGCGCCGGTGGACGCGCGCCTCCCACGGCTGCAGGACGGGCCCCGGCTGCTCGTGGCAGTTGGCGATCAGCACCTCCGCGCCCGCCCACGCGTCGGCGTCGGGGACGTCGACGGCGGCGACGTCGCCCGAGACGTTGGCCAGCACGAGGAGCTCGACGTCGCCGAGGCGGCGGGTGAACGCGTAGACGCGCTCGTCCTGGGCCATCAGCATCGTGAAGTCGCCGTGGGCGACGACGGGCTCGGTGTGGCGCAGCTCGATCAGCCGCCGGTAGTGGTGGAAGACCGATTCGGGATCGGCGAGCGCCGCCTCGGCGTTGATCTCGTCGTGGTTGGGGTTCACGGCGATCCACGGCGTGCCGGTCGTGAAGCCCGCGTGCTCGGAGGCGTCCCACTGCATCGGCGTACGCGCGTTGTCGCGGCCCATCGCGCGCAGGGGCGCGAGGACGTCGGCGGGCGCGGCGCCGGCCGCGACCGCCTCCGCGTAGTGGTTGAGCGACTCGATGTCGCGGAAGTCGTCGATGGTCCGAAACGGCGCGTTCGTCATTCCGAGCTCCTCGCCCTGGTAGACGTACGGCGTCCCGCGGTGCATGTGCAGCAACGTCCCGAGCATCTTGGCGGCGCGCACCCGGTGGGCCCCGTCGTCGCCGAAGCGCGACACGATCCGCGGCTGGTCGTGGTTGTTCCAGTAGAGGCTGTTCCAGCCGCGCTCCGCCAGCCCGGCCTGCCAGCGGCCGAACGACGCCTTGAGATCGCGCAGCTCCAGCGGATGGACGTCCCACTTCATGGCGCCCTGGTCGACGCCGACGTGCTCGAACTGGAAGACCATGTCGACCTCGCCGCGCGCCGGGTCGGTGAACAGGATCGCCTCCTCGACGGTGACCCCGGGCATCTCTCCGACGGTGAGCAGCTTCTCGACGCGGCCGGCGAGCACCTCGCGGTGCATCTCCTGGAGGAACTCGTGGATGCGCGGCCCGCAGAGGAAGTGCGGCGAGCCGTCGCCGAGGACGCCGCCGTCGAGCTCGTGGCCGTCCGGCAGCGCGGGGTCCTTGGAGATCATGTTGATGACGTCCATCCGGAAGCCGTCGACGCCCCGATCGAGCCACCAGCGCATCATCGCGTAGACCGCCTCGCGGACCTCCGGGTTCTCCCAGTTGAGGTCGGGCTGCTTGCGCGAGAAGAGGTGCAGGTAGTACTCGCCGGTCGCCTCGTCGAGGTCCCACACGGGTCCCGAGAAGAACGATCGCCAGTTCGTCGGCTCGGCGCCGGGGTCGCCGGCGTTCATGCCCGGGCGGGCCGGGCGCCACCAGTACCAGTCGCGCCGCGGGCTGTCGGCGCTGGAGCGCGACTCGGCGAACCACGGGTGCTCGTCGGACGTGTGGTTGACGACGAGGTCCATGACGAGCTTCATGCCGCGCTCGTGCAGGGCGAGCACGAGCGCGTCGAAGTCCGCGAGCGTCCCGAACGTCGGCTCGATGTCCTGGTAGTCGCTGATGTCGTAGCCGGCGTCGTCCTGGGGCGACGGGTAGACGGGCGAGAGCCAGAGCACGTCCACGCCGAGCCGCACCAGGTGGTCCAGGCGCGCCGCGATGCCGGGGAGATCGCCGATCCCGTCGCCGTCGGAGTCGGCGAAGCTGCGGGGGTAGATCTGGTAGACGACGGCGGTCTTCCACCACGGCTCCGCCGCGCCGCCATGGCCAGCGGCGGTGCCCGCGTCGCGCTCGCTCGTGCTCATGCGCGCGAAGTATGGACCGCGCGCGCGGTCGCCCGCTCGCTCAGCAGCCGTCCGGGCCGCAGGCCTCGCCGCCGGCGACGACCGTCACGGTCGGGCGGGCCTCCCAGCCCCGGCGCAGCAGCTCGCCCATGGCCTCCGGCGGCTGCGCGCCCGACGCACCGAGGGCGCGATCGACGACGAAGAAGGGGACCGCGCTGATGCCCAGCGAGCCGGCCGTGCGCTCGTCCTCGCGCACCGCCGCCGCGAAGCGGTCGCTCGCGAGCATGTCGCGCACCTCGTCCGCGGGCAGGCCGGCCTCGACGGCGAGCCGCTCGAGCGTCGCGTGATCGCTCATGAGCTCGCCCTCGGTCAGGTAGGCGCGCATGAGGCGCTCCTTCATCGCGTCCTGCACGCCGTGTGCCTCGGCGAGATGGAGCACCCGGTGCGCGTCGAACGTGTTGCCGTCGCGGGCCGTCTCGAAGTGGAAGTCCAGGCCCTCGCCGGCGGCCACGCCGGTCATGTGGTCCTGCATGCCCTGCGCCTGCTCGACGCTCGAGCCGTACTTCTCGGCGAGGTGGACGGAGCGATCGCCGGGGCGCTCGGCCGGGGCGCCGGGGTCGAGCTCGAAGCTGCGCCATGTGACGGTGACCTCGTCGCGGTGCTCGAACTCGGCGAGCGCGGCCTCGAACCGGCGCTTGCCGATGTAGCACCACGGGCAGGCGATGTCGGACCAGATCTCAACGTGCATGGCGGTTCCTTCCCTCGGCTCGGCCGGCGCCGCGCGGGGTGCGATCGGCGACCGTTGTGCAAGCAACTACATCAAGCCTAGCGGGTGGCCGTCAGGAGGACCGATGGAGAGCGCGATCGTCGTCGTCGAGCGGGGCGAGCCCATCGTCTTCTCGATCGCCGACCTCATGAGATACCACGGCCACGGATCGCCGGGCGGGGTGGCCCACGCGTTCAAGGTCATGGAGCGCGCGTTCCCGCTCCTCGATCCCGAGGGCCCGCCCGAGCGCCGCGAGATCACGATCGAGACGGCGTTCGGCGGCCCCGGCGCCCGCGACGCCTTCGAGATGGTCACGCGGGCCGTGACCGGCGAGCGCTACGTCGTCGAGCCCGCGCTCGCGCGGCCGGAGCGTGGCCGCACGCTCGAGCGGTTCGTCTTCCGCCTGCGCCATCGCGGCCGCACCGTGACGCTCGCCGTGCGCGACGGCTACGTGCCCGGTGAGCTCATCGACCTCGCGCGCCGCGAGGCGCGCAGCG
>JAXDHC010000477.1:0-3035 GCA_034664705.1 Solirubrobacteraceae bacterium | reverse complement strand
CCTCGACCGTCGAGCCGACGATCTACCTGCTCGCGTTCGGCTTCGGCTTCGGCTCGCTCGTCTCGCGGGTCGGCGGGCGCTCCTACGTGGAGTTCGTGGGGACGGGGACGGTCGCGACGGCGGTGCTGTTCTCCTCGGTGTTCCCCGCGATGTTCGGCAGCTTCGTCAAGTACCGGTTCCAGCGCACCTACGACGCGATCCTCGCGGCGCCGGTCGACACCGAGGAGCTGGTCACCGCCGAGGCGCTGTGGATCGCCACGCGCGCCGGCACGTTCGGGTGCATGCCGATGGTCGTCGCCATGGTGTTCGGGCTCGACCCGGCGTGGGGGATGCTGGTCGTCCCGTTCATCGGATTCGTCGCCGGCTACGGCTGGGCGTGCTTCGGGATCCTCATCTCCGCGCTGCTGAAGTCGATCGACAACTTCAGCTACGTGACGAGCACGGTGATCACGCCGCTGTTCCTCGTCGCCGGCACGTTCTTCCCGCTCAGCGGGCTGCCGGGCTGGGTGCAGGTCGCGGCGAACATCAACCCGCTGTTCCACACGGTCGAGCTCGTGCGCCACGCCGTGTTCGGCTTCCAGGGGCTCGTGGACCTCGGCCATCTGGGAGCGCTCGTGCTCTTCGCCCTCATCACCTGGCGCCTGGCGGTGCGGTTCATGACACGCCGGCTGATCGACTGACGGCGGTACCCTCGGGAGTCGCATGCCAGTGGTGCTGGACATCGAGCAGTCGATCCTGCTCCTCGAGCTCGAGGCGCCCTTCGAGAAGCGCGACGTCCAGCTCGCGCGCCGGCGCATGGCCAAGCGCTGGCACCCCGACATCGCCCCGCCCGGCAAGCAGTTCGAGCACGAGCGCCACCTCAAGGCGATCAACCAGGCGGCCGACCAGCTCGAGTCGCTCGCGGAGGGCTCGCGCGGCGGGCGCGTCACGCGCAACGCCGTCAAGGTCAGCGCCGCCGCCGCCCGGCGGGCGCGCGCCGAGGAGGGCCGCCGCGCCTACGAGGCCGAGCAGCGACGGCAGGCGGCCGAGCACGAGCGCGAGAAGCACGACCCGTTCGGCTCGCGCGTGCCCGACCACTCGGTCGTCCACCGCTACGCGCGCTGCCTCTCCTACCCGGAGTGGGGCGTCGGGACGGTCGATGGCATCTACTTCACCGGCGACGGCGACGACGTGCAGCAGTGGGCACGCGTCAAGTTCCAGGTCGGCGTGCGGACCGTGCCGGCCGGCTCGCTGCAGTTCGTCGACTTCTCCAAGCCGGACCCTGGCGCCGAGCGCGTCCAGCGCTTCATGACCGCGGCCCAGCACGCGATGGCCGAGGGCGACTACAAGCTCGCCGCACAGCGCCTGATCTACGCCCGCGACGCCGAGCCCGAGAACACGTCGGTGCTGCGGCTCATGACGCTCGCGTTCTGGCAGTCGGGCAACCTCCCCGCGGCCGGCCGCGCGGTCCGCGACTGGGCGCGCGTCGACCGCGAGCGCCCCACCGCGCACCGCTTCGCCGCGCGCATCTACGAGGACATGGGCGCGATCGACCTGGCCGCGGGGGCCGCCGACCGCGCCGCGGCGCGCGGGCCGCAGGACGCCGACGCCTGGGAGCGCGTCGGCCGGCTGCGCCTGCGCCTCATGGACCGCGCCGCGGCCATCGGGGCGCTCGAGCGCGCGCGCACGCTCGGGCCCAGCGTCGACGGCCTGCTCGACCTCGCGCTCGCCTACCACCTGGCCGGCGACCTCGGCGGCGAGGTCACCGCGACGGAGCAGGCCACCCAGATCGACCCGCACTCGCAGGCCGCGTGGGCGCGCCACGCCTGCGCGCTGGCCCGCACCGATCGCGTGTCGGACGCCATCCGCGCCGCCGAGCGGGCGCTGCACCTCGACCGCCACGACGCCGAGGTCGCCGACCTGCTCGACCGCCTGCGCGACGCCCAGCCCCGCGTCCTGCCGGCCGCTTGATCGCCTGGATCGTCGACGCGCCCGGCAGCGAGGCCATGGGCCCCGCGCCCGAGGGCTGGGCGGTCGCGCCGTTCCCCGACGACCCGGCGTCGTCGCCGGACCGCGACCGCGTCGAGTTCGTCGTGCCCGACGCGCAGACGGCGCCGCGGCTGGAGGGGCTCCCGGCGCTGTGCGTCGTGCAGCTGCGCTCGGCCGGCGTCGACTGGATCATCGACCAGGTCCCGGCGGGCGTGACGCTCTGCAGCGCGCGCGGCGCCCGCGACGGCGCGATGGCCGAGTGGGTGGTGTGGGCGATCCTCGCCGACGCGAAGGCGGCCCCGCGGGCGGCGCGGCAGCAGGCGGCCGGCGAGTGGGAGCACCTCGACCTGCGCGACGTCGCCGGCGCGCGCGTCCTGATCCTCGGCCACGGCGCCATCGGCGCGGCGGTCGAGGAGCGCCTGGTCCCGTTCCGCGTGGAGATCGTGCGGGTCGCGCGCAGCAGGCGCGACGGCGTGCACGCCATCGACGAGCTCGGCCGCCTCCTCCCGCACGCCGACGTCGTCGTCAACCTGCTGCCGGCGACCCCGCAGACGCGCGGCGTGCTGGGCGCCGGCGCGCTCGCCGCGATGCCCGATGGCGCGCTGCTCGTCAACGCGGGCCGCGGCGCGACGGTGGACACCGGGGCCCTCGTCGCCGAGCTCGAGGCGGGACGCCTGCGCGCGGTGCTCGACGTGGTCGACCCGGAGCCGCTGCCGCGCGAGCATCCGCTCTGGCGCGCGCCGAACCTCATCCTCACGCCGCACTCCGCCGGCGACACGCCCGGCGCCGAGCGCGCCGCATGGGCCGTGGCCGGTGAGCAGCTCCGCCGCCATGCCGCGGGCGAGCCGCTGCGCAACGTCGTGCGCGACGGCTACTGACCTACCGACCCCGCATCGCGGCCAGCATGCCACGGGCCTGGGCGGCGGCGGCGGCCCGGACGTCCGACGGGAGGGGCTTGCTCGGCGCGCTCGCCGCACGCGCGGCGGCGGCCTCCTCGGCGTCCGCCCCGGTCTGCCCGGCCAGCCACGCGCGGGCGTCGCCCGTGCGCGCGATGGCGCGCAGCGCAC
>JAXDHC010000476.1:0-8555 GCA_034664705.1 Solirubrobacteraceae bacterium | reverse complement strand
GAGATCCGCCCCGGCAGGACGCTGTTCAGCGTGACGCCGTCGCCCGCGACCGCGCGGGCCAGCGTCTTGAACGCGGTGATCATCGACGCGCGGTGGGCGTTGGAGAGCATGAGGTTGCCGATCGGCTCGCGCACGCTCGTGCTCACGACGTTGAGGACGCGCCCGAAGCCGCGCTCGCGCATCCCGGGCATGACGCCCTCGATCAGGGCCATCGGCGCGAGGACGAGCGTGCGATAGGCGGCCTCCCACTGCTCGCGCGTGAAGCTCAGGGGATCCGGGTTGCCGGGCGGCCCGCCGGTGTTGCACACGAGGATCTCGATCGGGCCGAGCGCGTCCTGCACCTGCGCGACGAGCTCGGGCACCGCGTCGAGGTCGGAGCTGTCGAAGACGAACGGCGTCGCCCCGATGTCCGCGGCGGCCTCCTCGATGCGCTCGCGCGAGCGCGAGCTGACCGCCACGCGCGCGCCCTCCCGGGCCAGCTCGGCCGCGATGGCCCGCCCGATGCCCTGCGACGCGCCGGTGACCAGCGCGACCCTGTCCGCGATCCCGAGATCCATGCTCCGGAGGCTATATCGCCCGCGCCGCGAGCCCGCGGTCCCGGGCGAGGCGCGCGCACCAGAGAGCGAAGAGCACGACGCCGAACACGGCGCCGAGCCAGTGCACGCCGATCGCGACGGCGAGCAGGCTCGGCAGCCCCGCGAGGGCCGCGCCGATGACGACCTGGCCCAGCGGCAGGCGCAGCGCCGTGCCCGTCACGAGCGCGCACAGCAGCCACGCCGCCGGCCCGGCGAGCCAGCCCCAGTCGACGAAGAACGAGCGCGGGAGCGCGAGGCCCAGCGCGATCGAGAGGACCGCGACGGACAGGCCCTGCACCGCCGCGGCCCGCCACAGCACGGATCGGTCCATGCGGCCATTGTCGCGCAGCGCCGCCGCGAGGCGCCGGCCGGTCCTGGTTCGACACGCTGTCAAGATCGGCGCATAGGCGTCCGGGGCGCCGGGAAGGGTCACCGCTGCGGGGGACTCCGGCGCGGTCGTCGCGCCGGCCGGCCGCGGACCGCCGCGGCCGGGTCGCCGATCCATGTCATCTCATCAGCCGTCCACGACAGCCGACTCGCCACGCCTGAACGGCCTCGACGGGCTGCGCGGCCTCGCCGCGGTGGCCGTCGTCGTCCTGCACGTGTGGATGTACACCGAGGCGAACGCGCCGGGGCGCTCCGTGCTCGTCGACGCGGTCATCGGCGAGCTGCGCGTCGGGGTCGTGCTGTTCTTCGTCCTCTCGGCGTTCCTGCTCGCGCGGCCGTGGGTGGCGGCCGCGCACGGCGAGCGCCCGCCGCCGCGCCTGGGGCGCTTCGCCCTGCGCCGCCTCGCGCGGATCGCGCCCGGCTACTGGGCCGCGCTGGCCGGCGCCTTCCTTCTGCTCGAGGGCACCGGGCACGGCCGCGCGACGGACGCCGAGAAGCTGCCGGTCTTCGCCGTGTTCCTGCAGAACCTGTTCCCCGAGACGCGCGGCCGGCTCGATCCGCCGATGTGGTCGCTCGCCGTCGAGGTCGCGTTCTACCTCGCGCTCCCGGCGATCGGCTGGCTGATGGTCCGCGCTGCGCGCCGCCGCGCCGGTCGCGCTCCGCTCGCCGGGCCGCTGCTGGTGTGCGGCGGCCTCGTCGCCGCCGGGCTGGGGTGGCTCGCGCTCGGCGTGGCCCGCGGCTGGCCGCCCGAGGTGATGTGGACGCTGCCGACCTACATCGCGCTGTTCGCGTGCGGAATCGCCGCGGCGGTCCTCGCGCACGGGCGCCGGCTCGGGCGCGGGGGCGCGGCGCTGCTGTTCGCGGCCGGGTGGGCGGCGGTCGGGCTCAACGGCTGGTGGCACAGCGGCGGCACGGGCTTCGCCGGCCACGTGGTCGCCGACCTGCCCGCCGCGGCCGGCTTCGCGGCCGTCGTGACCGCGGTGGCGCTGCGCCCGCCCAGGCTGCTGGCGACCAGGCCGCTGCACGTGCTCGGCACGCTGTCCTACGGCATCTACCTCTGGCACATGCCGGTGCTCTACGCGCTGCAGATCCGCGAGGTCCTTCCCGAGACGGCGCTGCCGGCGCTCGCCGCCGTCCTCGGCCCGACGCTCGTGCTGGCGACGGGGAGCTGGCTGCTCGTCGAGCGCCCGGTCCTGCGGTGGGCCGCCCGCGCGGCGCGGCGCGGGCGGGCGAGCGGTCGCGCGGACGCTAGCCTGGCAGCGCGCGCGTAGCTCAGCGGCTAGAGCATCGCCCTTACAAGGCGAGGGTCGCCGGTTCGAATCCGGCCGCGCGCATGGGCAATTCCGCCCAGCTCAGCCGGCGTAGCGCCGGGAGGCCGCGTGGGCGGAATTGCCTTAAGGCAATCCGTCGACACGCGCCGCCGGAAACCCGCGCCGCCCTGTGGCGGATTGCCCGCAATCGGCGTCGCTCTCCGGGCAATTCCGCCCAGCTCAGGTGGTGGAGAGCTGGGAGGGCGCGTGGGCGGAACCCCGCGGCCGCGCGTGGCGGATGGCCCTAGGTGCCCACCGCGAAGCGGCCGACGAACCGGTCCAGTTCGGCCGCCGTCTGCGCGAGCTGGACGGCGGAGGAGGCGATCTCCTGGGCCGAGGCGCTCGTCTCCTGCGTGGACGCGGAGACCTGCTGCGCCGAGGCGGAGGACTGCTCGGCGACGGCGGCGACCTCGCCGATGTCCGTCTCCAGGCGCTGCGAGCTCGCGGCGATCTGCTGGATCGCGGCCGCGATGTCCTCCACGCGGCTGCTCATCTCCTGCACCGAGCCGCCGATCTGCTCGAACGCCGACCGCGCCTGCTGCACGGTGTCGGCGCCGCTGTCGGTGCGGCGGGATCCGTCCTCGACGACCCCCACCACGCGGCTGGTCTCCGACTGGATCTCGCCGACGAGCTCGGCGATCGAGCCGGCGGCTCGCTGCGAGTCCTCGGCGAGCCTGCGGACCTCCTCGGCGACGACGGCGAAGCCGCGGCCCTGCTCGCCGGCGCGGGCGGCCTCGATGGCCGCGTTCAGCGCCAGCAGGTTGGTCTGCTGCGCGATGCCGGTGATCGTGTCGACGATCCCGCCGATCCGATCCGACTTCGCCCCGAGGTCGCGGATCGCCGCGGTGATCTCGGCCGACGACTCGCGCACGCCCTGCATGGCGCTCGTCGCCTCGGCGATCGTCTCGGCCCCCTGGGCGGCGGTCTCCCGCGCGCGCTGCGCGGTCTCGCTCGTCTCCTCGACGTGACGGGCGCTCGCGGTCGTCACCCGGGCCATCTCCTCCGTGACGGTGCGCGCGCCGTCGATGGCGCGGACCTGTCGCTCGGCGCCCTGCGCGACCTCGCCGACGGCCGAGGCGATCTCCTGGACGGCGCGGCCCGTCGCCTCGGAGGTGCCGGCCATGTGCGCCGACGCCTCGGTCAGCGAGGCGGCGGCGCCGGCGACGTTGCCGACGAGCTCGCGGAGGCTGACGATCATCGCCGCGATGGCGGTGCCGAGCGCGTCGCGCTCGGAGACCGGCGTGACGTCCACCGTGAGGTCGCCGCCGGCGACGCGCTTCGCGGCGCCGGCCATGCTCTCGAGGTAGGACACCATGCCGGTGAAGGACTCGGTCATCTGGCCGATCTCGTCGCGCGTGGTGACCTCCAGGCGCTGCTGCACATCGCCGCCGGCGATCGCGCGGGCCGCCTCGGCGACCCGCCGGATCGGACGCTCGATGGAGCGCACGAGCACGATCGTGGCCGCGACGCCGAGCAGCACCGCGAGCAGGACGCCGCCGATCAGCAGCGTGCGGGCGGCGTCGGCCTTCCGGTGCGCCTCGTCCTCCGACCGTGCGGCGGTCGTCGACGCGCGCGACTCCGCCGCCTTCAGGTCGGCCTCGTAGGCCTTGCGCAGGTCGCGGTTGTCGCGGAGAGCGAGCTCGGTGGCGGCGCGCGCGTCGCGGCCGTACAGGGCGAACTCGCTCGTCAGGGCGCGTGACCAGACGTCGAAGCTCACGCGGACCCTGCGGGCGGCCGCGGCCTGCGGCGCGCCGGCCGCGAAGACGCGCTCGGCCGCGCCCAGGGTCTTCTGGACGCCCGCGGCCTTGGCCCGGGCCTCGTCGGCGAACTCGGTGTCGCCGGCGAGCAGGAAGCCGCGCTCGTCGTTGGCGGCGGCCTTCGCCTCGGTGGCCGCGTCGGCGAGGAGCTGGTGGTACTCCACGTTGCGCTCGACGACCCGCTCGGCCGCGGTGACCTGGCCGATGAGTGAGACGCCGCCGAGTCCCATCGCCGCCAGCAGCACGACGAGCAGGCCCATGCCGAGCGCCATGCGCATCCGCAACGACGGATGTCGCAGGCTTGGGGCAGGGCGCGAGGGGGTCATCGAGGTCTCCGGGTCGTGGCCAGGCCGCGGCACGGGTCGTACCGCCGGCTGCCGCCGTGATCGACGCCGCCGCCGGGAATTCGAGGATCCGCCCGCGGTCCTGGCGCCGCCGCGCTCCGGCCGAACGGCGTCGACGCGCCGGCCGCGCGTCGTCAGGCGCGCTCGGCGAGCCGGTCGAGCAGCGGCGCCTGCGCCGGCAGGATCCGCCGGCGCGCCTCGTCGAGCGCGAACCACTCGGCGCGGTCGACCTCGGGGAAGTCGCGCAGCGCCCCCGAGCGCGGCGGCCACTCCATGGAGAAGGTGCTGGAGCGCAGCTCCGTGGGGTCGAACTCGCCCTCCGCCGCCCACGCGGTGACGACCTTGCCGGCCCGCTGGCGCACGTCCCCGAGATCGATGAGCTGCCCGGTGACCGGATCGCTGCCGAGCTCCTCGCGCAGCTCGCGCCGCGCGGCGGCGAGCGGCTCCTCGCCCGGATCGCACTCGCCCTTCGGGATCGACCATGCGCCGAGGTCGCGCTTGGCCCAGAAGGGGCCGCCGGGGTGGACGAGGAGCACCTCGTGCGCGCCGTCGCGCACGCGGAACAGCAGGATCCCGGCGCTGTGCTTGGCCATCGGGGCCTGGATGCTACGGCCGCGAGACCCCACCGCACGGCGCTGGCTACACTTCGCTGTCCCATCACGGGGGCGTAGCTCAGTTGGTTAGAGCGCCGGCCTGTCACGCCGGAGGTCGCGGGTTCGAGTCCCGTCGCTCCCGTCCTGGGCACGTCCGCCCAGCCCCGCGACCCCGCATGGCGGATTGCCTCGAGCCGCTTCAGACAGCGGCTCTTCCTGTGTCCGATGTCCCACGCGTCCGCGGGGATGTGCGGGAACTCCCCTACAGGTTTTGCCCCGTCTCGACGTTAATCGCCGTGTGACCCGCGTGGACGCCCCCCGCCTGCGAGCCCTCACGGCCCTCGTGGCCGTGCTCGCGCTGGCCGTGGTCGCGCTGGCCGGGTGCGGCGGCTCCGCGGAGCGCGGCGCCGGGCCGACCGCCGCCGTGACGCCGAAGCCCACCGCCGCCGGAGCCGTCCTCGGGCTCACGCGCGACGCCGAGGCGGACAAGAGCTTCCCGCTGCCCGAGGGCACGCGCGGCGCGCGCAACGCCCCGCTGCCCAGCGACGTCCCCGCGGCCCGGCGGCGGTCGAAGACCGCCTCGAACGTGTCGCCCGGCGCGCCGACGGACGCCGAGATCCGCCGCGAGCTGCGCCAGATGACCCAGGTCCTCAAGGACACCCGGCGGCGGCTGCGCCAGCCGGCGTTCCGCCAGGCCGCCCTCGCCGGCGGCGGCGACGCGCAGGCGCCGGCCGGCGCGCCCGACGTCGTGGCCCGCGTGATCGCGGGCGGCAACGCGATCGCGCGCTTCCCGTACGTCTGGGGCGGCGGCCACGGCTCGTTCGTCGACAGCGCGTACGACTGCTCCGGCTCGGTCAGCTACGCCCTCGCCGCCGCCGGCCTCCTGGACCGCCCGCTCGTGTCCGGCGCGCTCGCCGAGTGGGGCGAGCCGGGGCCGGGGCGCTGGATCACGATCTACGCGAACGCCGGGCACGTCTTCATGTACGTCGGCGGGCTGCGCTTCGACACGAGCGGCCGTGACGGCCCGCTCGGGTCGCGGTGGCAGAAGGCGCCGCGGTCGCTCGCGGGCTTCACGGTCCGCCACCCGCCAGGCCTCTGAGCGGCGGCGGGCCGCGGCCCGCTCAGCCGTGGATCGCGGAAGGCTCCTCAGCCGTGGATGGCGCGGATGCCCAACCGTCCGCGCGCCAGTGGGCGGCAGAGGTCCTCAGCCGTGGATCGCGCGCACGGCGGACCGTCCGCGCGCCGGTGGGCCGGAAGGCCCCTCAGCCGTGGATCGCGCGCACGGCGTGCACCGTGTCGGCCTCGGCGCCCGTCTTGTCGGGCCGGTGGCGCAGCACGCGCGCGAAGCGCAGCGCCATCCCGCCCGGGTAGCGCGGGCTCGTCTGCACGCCGTCGAAGGCGACCTCCACGACGAGCTCCGGCCGGACGTGGACGGTGTGGGCGTCGCGGGCGACCTCGAGCTCGAGCAGCCGCTCGGTCTGCCAGGCGAGCATCGCGTCCGTGAGGCCCTTGAACGTCTTGCCGAGCATCACGAACCCGCCGGTCGGGTCCCGGGCGCCGAGGTGCAGATTGCTCAGCCGGCCGCGCCGGCGCCCGTGGCCCCACTCGGCGGCGAGCACCACGAGGTCGAGCGTATGGCGCGGCTTGACCTTCAGCCAGCCGCCGCCGCGGCGCCCGGCCTCGTACGGCGTGTCGAGCGCCTTGACGATGACGCCCTCGTGGCCCCGCGCGAGCGCGTCGCGCAGGACGCCGGCCGCCGCCGCGGCCTCCTCCGCGACGACCCGCGGCACCCGTAGCGCCGCGGGCACGACGGCCGCGAGGGCGGCGGCGCGCTCGGCGCCCGGCCGGTCGAGGAGATCCTCGCCGTCGAGATGCAGCGCGTCGAACAGCGCGGGGGTCAGCGGAACGCTCTCGCGCAGGTCCTCGACGCCGCGGCGGCTGCCGAACCGCGAGGCCGTGACCTGGAACGGCTGCGGGCGCCCGTCGGGGCGCAGCGCGATCGCCTCGCCGTCGAGCACGGCCGTCGAGACGGGGAGCGCGAGGGCGGCCTCGACGATCTCCGGCACGCGGGCGGTGACGTCGTCGAGCGTGCGGGTGAAGACGGCGACGTCGCCGCCGCTGCGGTGCACCTGGACGCGCGCGCCGTCGAGCTTCCACTCGACCGCGGCGGGGCGGACGCGCTCCAGCGCGGCGTCGATGTCCGCCGCCGGCTGGGCGAGCATCGGGTGCATGGGACGCCCGACCTCGAGCGCCACGGCGGCGAGCGCGGCGGCGCCCTCGGCGAGCGCGATGGCGGCGACGGCGCCGAGGTCGCCGCGGAGCATGAGCGCGCGGCGCACGGCGGGGGCGGGGACGCCGGCGGCCTGCGCGACCGCCTCGACCATCACGCCCTGCAGCGCGCCCTGTCGCAGATCGCCGGACAGCAGCGCGCGCAGGAACTGGCGCTCCGCCTCGTCCGCGCGGCCGAGGAGGTCGCCGAGCAGCCGCCGGCGCTCGGCCTGCGACCCCGGACCGGCGCGGGCGCCGATGCGCGCGAACGTCTCGTCGACCTCGCCGACGCCGAGCGGCGGGCCGGCGGGGCCGACCGGCGCGTCGCGCAGCGCCGCCCAGCCCACGCCGATCTGCCGCTGGCGCAGCTCGCCCGACAGGAACGCCACCGCCGCCGCGGCCTCGCCGGCGTCGGCGCGGCGCAGCCGCTCGGCCAGCAGCTCGACCTTCCCGCGGCGCCCCGGCGTGGCCGCCACGGCCGCCGACGTCTCGACGAGCTCACGGAGCAGCATCAGTGAGCATCGTCACGGATTGTGGACCGGAACGCATAGCGAGCGTATGTTCGCTACCCTGTTCGGCTCGCCGCTGTGCGTTCGCGCGCGCCGGGCGCTCCTCTGGACGTTCTGACGTGTTCCGACATCCGTCGGCGGCTCGCCCACCGGTTGCGTACGCAACCAAAAGTGGGTACAATTCCGACTGTAGACATCGGATATTCCCTGGAGGACCTTGACTCCCACGAAGACGAAGAAGCCGGTCATCGAAGACCATGAGAACTACGTCCACGCCGACGCACTCGAGCAGCTCCTGCAGCGGGCCAACCGCTTCCAGCTCCTCAAGCCGTACGAGGAGATCGAGCTGGCGCAGCGCATCGAGCGCGGTGACCTCATGGCGAAGGACCGGCTCATCAACTCGAACCTGCGCCTCGTCGTCTCCATCGCCCGCCGGTACCAGGGGCATGGCCTGACCCTGAACGACCTCGTCCAGGAAGGCATGCTCGGGCTCATCCGCGCGGCGGAGAAGTTCGACTGGCGCAAGGGCTTTCGCTTCTCGACATACGCCACGCTGTGGATCCGTCAGTCGATACAGCGTGGCCTGGACAACACGTCCCGCTCCATCCGCCTGCCGGCCCACGTGGCCACGAAGGCGCGAAAGGTCGGGCGCGTGCGCAACGAGCTCGCCGTCAAGCTCGAGCGTGAGCCCGAGCTGCACGAGATCGCCGAGGTCGCCGGCATGGACGTCCACGAGGTGGAGGAGATCCGCGCGGTCGACTACACCCCGACGAGCCTGGACATGCAGCTCGGCGACGACTCCGACTCCGCCA
>JAXDHC010000475.1:0-4085 GCA_034664705.1 Solirubrobacteraceae bacterium | reverse complement strand
CTCCCCCAGCTCGAGTACCCGCGGGTGTGGCTGCCGGCGACGCACGTCGTCGGGCCGCTCCTGTGGGAGCCGCCCACGGGCGACGTCCAGGTGCCGCCCGGCGACGCGCCGCTCGTCCTCGTCGCGCCGTCGACCTCGCAGGACCGCTCGCACCGCCTGCTGCGCGCCGCGCTCGAGGGCCTCGCCGACCTGCCCGTGCGCGTGCTCGCGACGTGGAACCGGCGCGAGCCCGGCGAGGCGCTCGCCGTCCCGGAGAACGCACGGGTCGTCGACTGGCTCTCGTACGCGCGCACGATGCCGCTGTGCGACGTCGTGGTGTGCCACGCCGGGCACGGGACGGTGGCGCGGGCGCTGACGGCCGGGTGCGTCGTCGTCGGCGTGCCCGCGGCGGGCGACATGAACGAGAACGCCGCGCGGGTGGACTGGGCGGGCGCGGGTGTCCGCCTGCCGCGGCGGCTGTGCCGGCCGGGGCCGGTGCGGCTGGCGGTGCAGCGCGCGCTCGCCGACCGGTCGATGCGCGAACGTGCGGGCGAGCTTCGCGCGTGGGCCGCCGCGAACGACCCGGGGGCGCGCGCCGCGGCGCTCGTCGAGTCCTTCGCCCGGCGCTAGACCGCCGGGGTGCGCCGGGGTCCGGGCGCGGGGATAGGGTCGGGCGGTTCCGACACCCACGTCCCAGGGGGAGAGATGGCGCAGACGTTCACGAAGAGCAGCATCACGTCGGAGGCGGCGCACCAACTGATCGCGGCGGCGGAGGCCGAGGCCGCCGACCTCGGCAAGCCGTTCGTCATCGCCGTCGTCGACGACAACGGCGTCCTGAAGGCCTTCAGCCGGATGGACGGGGCTCCGCTGCTCAGCGTCCAGATCGCGCAGGACAAGGCGTACACGGCCGTCGGCTTCGGGCTTCCGACGCACGGATGGCACGACTTCATCAAGGACGACCCGCCGTTGGCCGCGGGCGCGCCGAGCGGCATCGACCGCCTCGTCGTCTTCGGCGGCGGCTACCCGATCACGATCGGCGACGAGGTGGTCGGCGGCATCGGCGTGAGCGGCGGCCACTACAGCGAGGACCAGCAGGTCGCCGAGGCGGCGCTCGGCGTCGTCGCCTGAGATGCACGGCGAGCGGGCGGCCGGCGTGGCGGCCGCCCGATCGTCCCCCGCGCGGTCCGCCGGCGGACGGCGCCGCCTCAAGACGGCCGCCGCTGCGTCCGATCGATGTGGGGTGCGCCGTGCCCTGCTCGCCCTCCTGATCGCCCTCGCTTGCGGGGCGGCGGCCGCCCCTGCCGCCGACGCGGCGCGCCGCGCGCCGTGCATCCCCGGCACGAGCGGCCCGCTGTGCGAGGTGTGGGACGCCAAGGTGACCTTCGTCGCCGACGGCGACACGATCCGCGTCGTGCTCGACGGCGATCGCCGCAAGGCCGTCCGCACGGTCCGCTTCACCGGCATCAACGCGATGGAGCTGCGCCGGTACAGCAGCCGCGCAGCGCGCCGCATCGGCGACTGCCACGCGGTCGCGGCGACCTCCCTCGTCGAGCGCTGGATCCGCCGCGCCCGCGGCCGGGTGCGCCTCGCCGCGCAGGACCCCAACAGCCACAGCGGCGGGCGCCTCCGGCGCTCGGTGCTCGTGCGCGTCGGCGGCGAGTGGCACGACCTCGGCCGGATCGTCATGGGCCAGGGGCTCGCGCTGTGGCTGCCCAACCGAACCGAGTCGATCCACAACCAGGAGTACCACCGCGCGGCCGACCGCGCCGCCCGCGGCCACCGCGGGCTCTACGACCCGGCGGCGTGCGGCGCCGGCCCCGACCAGGACATCCCGTTGCGGATGTGGGTCAACTGGGACGCCGACGGCGCCGACGCGGCGAACGTCAACGGCGAGTTCATGCGGCTCAAGAACCTCGGCGCGCGCGACGTGTCGCTCGCCGGCTGGTGGTTCCGCGACTCGTCGCTCGTGATGGGCGCCGGGCGCCGCCCCGGGTTCGTGTTCCCCGCGTGGGCGCGCGTGCCCGCCGGCGGCGAGCTGACGCTGCGCATCGGGTGCGGTCCGAACGACCCCGCGGCGCCGTTCGAGCTGCACTGGTGCCGCCCCGCGCCGATCTTCGAGAACGTCCTCAACGACGCCACGCACCTCGGCGACGGCGGGTACCTGTTCGATCCGCAGGGCGACCTGCGGGCGTCGTTCACGTACCCCTGCATCACGCTGTGCTCGGATCCGCTGCTGGGCCGCGTCCGCCTGGCGGTCCACCCCACCTCGCCCGAGTTCGTCGCGGTCACGAACGTCGGCGACACGGCGCTCGACCTCGAGGGCCACGTGCTCAAGGTCCATCTCGAGGGCCGCCGCGACGCGTTCATCCTCAGCTACCTCTTCGCCGCCGGCGCGGTCGTCGCGCCCGGCGAGACGCTGCAGGTGCGCACCGGCGGCACGCCCGAGGACGGCCAGCGCCTGCTCGCCTACATGGGCCGCCCCGGCCCGGTCCTCGCCGACCGCGGCAACGCGGTGAGCCTGCGCAGCCTCACGGACGTCGTCATCGACTGCGTGGCGTGGGGCAGCGGGTTCTGCTGAGCGAATTGCGCTTCTGAGCAGGCATTTCCGTTCCCCACACGAACGATGTTCCCCCCCCATGGACCGCGAATGGCTCGCCGCTGAACTCGATGGAGGGCGCTCGATGGAGGCGATCGCGCGAGGTCGGGCGCGACCCGTCGACGGTGGCCTACTGCCCGCGTGAGGCCTCCGCGCGGCGCATGACGCGACGCATGCGTCGACGTCAACCCGTTCCGGTGCGTCGCGACGGCAGCACCGCACCAAAGGTCGTCCGCGACTGCCCCCGCCACGGGTGGACGCGGTTCCGCCGGGTCGGAGCCCAGACGCACTACCGGTGCGCGCAGTGCGTCACCGAGGCGGTGACGGAGCGCCGGCGCCGCATCAAGCAGATCCTCGTCGAGGAGGCGGGCGGCCGCTGCGTCGTCTGCGGATACGCGGAATCCGTGGCGGCGCTTCAGTTCCACCATCTCGATCCGATGACGAAGGCGTTCTCGATTCGCTACGCCGGCACGCGTGCGCTCGATCGCATCCGGGCCGAGGCGGCGAAGTGCGTACTGCTGGTGCGCGAACTGCCATGCGGAGGTCGAGTCAGGGAGCGCGCAGGTTCCCGTACCATCACAGGGGCGCGCCCTTCCGGGGTAGCCCAAAGAAGCGATCCGGGGTAGCTCAATCGGCAGAGCGAACGGCTGTTAACCGTTAGGTTGTGGGTTCGAGTCCCACCCCCGGAGCTGAGTCGGTGCTCGACTCGCCCGACCACCCTCGCGACAGAGGCCGCAGGCTCGCCCCGCGGGCCTCACCGTCTCCGGAGCCGTTGTCGCGCCGGACGCCCAGAGCAGTCGTCGTGACCGCTCGCGTCCGTCGCGCAGCAGCCTTCTGCGCAGCCGTCGCCCGCGGCGAGCGCGCCCGGCGGGATGGGGCTCGACACGCAGCAGCCCTCGCCGCGCCAGGCCTCGCGGCCCTCCTTCACGGCGACGGCGGCGATCAGCAGCCCGACGGCCGGGTCCAGCCACCAGGCTCCCAACCACGCGTTGCCCAGCAGGCCGACGAGCAGCGCCGCCGCGAGGTAGGCGCACAGCATGTTCTGGCGGCCTTCGCCCTTCGTGGCGGCCGAGCCGAGCCGGTCGGCGAGGCGCTGCTTGGCGACGCCGAGCAGCGGCATGAAGGTCACCGAGCCGCAGGCCAGGAGGATCCCCACGACGGTCTCGTCCGGGCGCTCGCCGTCGACGAGCGCCCGCACCGACGCGACGGCGACGTACGGGGCCAGCAGGAAGAACTGGACCGCCACGAGCTTCTGGGCGCGGTCCTCGGCGAGGGCCGAGTGGATCCGGTGCCCGGTGAAGCGCCAGATGATGATCACCGAGGCGAACCCCTCGACGGCCGAGTCCAGCCCGAAGCCGACCAGCGCGACGGAGCTCGCGGCGATCCCGGCGAGGATCGCCACAGCACCCTCGACCGTCATCCACAGCAACGACAGCCACGAGAGGATGCGCGCCCGTCGCGCGAGGCGCTCGACCGTCGCGCGGTCCGGGCCCGGCATTGGGGCCGGGCC
>JAXDHC010000474.1:0-2788 GCA_034664705.1 Solirubrobacteraceae bacterium | reverse complement strand
GTCCGTGTGCCGCGAGCGTCGATCAGGACCAATCGCCCGGAGCCGCACGCCGCGGTGTTGCGGCATCGGGCGGCGAGCATGACGGCGAGAGCGCCGCGCGGACTCACGTCGAGCCCGGTGACCGGCCCGCTCTTCGCGAAGCGCGCGCGTGCGAATCGCCGTCCGTCCGAGAGGCGCAGCACGTTCACCGTGACGAGGCAGCCCGCGGTCGGGCCGCGCGGGCAGGTCTGCTGGGCGTAGACGACGCGCGACGCGGCGAGGCGGAGCTGGGTCGGGCGCGCCGTCCCGGTGTCCGGCGCGAAGCGGATCGGGCGGGCATTCGCGCGACACGCGTAGAGACCGCTCCCAGCACCGACGACGCGGGCCGAGTCGTCGGCGGCGAGCGTCCGGGCATCCGTCCGGTCGCACGGGCCCCGCGGCGTCGCGCCGGACCGGTGGGCGAACGCCGAGGCGCCGAGCGCGACACCCGCCGCGACCGCCGCCAGCGCGGCCGCCGCGGCCATGGTCATCCGGCCGGCGCGGGGCGCGGGCGTCGTCGCGGGCGCCGATCTTGGTGCCCCGATCTGCACCTCCTCGATCGCGATCCAGCGCAGAAGCGCGGGTGCGAGGACGGTGGGGACGAGGACGGGGAGGAGCAGGAGCTGCAGCCAGTCCCAGAGCGTGTTGCCGGGGAAGCCGGTCCAGAGGATCGGCACGACGTAGCCGGCCACGGCCAGGGTGACGAACGCCGCCGCGGCGATGGCGAGCACGTGGCGGCGCGGATGCTCGCGGACCCGTCCCGCGACCTCGGCCCAGGGTCCGAGGAACACGAGCGTCACGGGGAGGGCCAGCAGGTTCAGCCAGTCCCACAGCGTGTTGCCGCGGAAGCCCGTCCACGGCAGCGGCACGAGGTAGCCGGCGAGCACGAGCGCCACGAACGTCGTCGCCGCCGCGACGAGCAGGCGCCGTCCGCGCGGATGGATGAGCGGGCGATGGCGCAGCCAGAGGGGCAGCGTCGCGACCGCGGTCGGCAGGAGCGCGAGCTCCAACCAGTCCCAGAGGGTGTCGTTGGCACCGAACCCGGTCCACGACCAGTGGCGCGCGTATCCGCCCCAGAGCAACAGGGCCAGGGCCGCCACGCTCGCGGCCGCCACTCCCAATTCGCGCCGTCCACTCCGCGTCCGCGCCGCGCCCGGTTCTCCCGTGCGACCTGCCATGAGACCCCCTTCTCACTCGCCGGCGACCGCTCGGACGCCTCTCCGGCGCGGCCCCCTGCGCTGGGACCATGAAGCGTCGCATCTCTCGCGGCAACCGTGGCGAGGAGGTGGAGGTGCGGTGACGGGCCCATGCTCGATCGCGGCGTGGCAGGTCGCACGACGAAGGTCGTGTTGACCCCGGGACGCGGCTCCGACGACGGTCCCGGCTCGCGAACGTGCGCGCCCCCTTCCGAAGAGACGGTATGTCGCCGGGCTCTCGCGAACCGCTCGATCACCATCGACCGGTCGCGATGGGCAACAGCGACGGCTCGGGCGACTTCAAGGTGTCTCGCAGCGGATACACGACGCCGGCGGACTGCACGGTCGACGTCAACGACGGGTCGGCCGCCGCGAGGAAGCAAATCCCTGGTAGTTACGTGGTTCCGCCTGTGTTCGGCGATCGCAAGATGTTCGCAGTTTGCGGATATTTATCGTCGTTTGTGGGAATCGCCGGGGCCTCAGGCCCAGATTTGGGACTCGCGCCGTGGGGGCTGCATCCGGATCCGAACTTGAGCGTGGATTCGCGGCGTGCGGGCTACGTCGGAGGTCGCCGTGGGCACGGATCGCGTTGGGCGGCAGCGCTCGCTTCGCCGTGAAGACGGGTACGAACGCGGCGTCGGCGCCGACGACCGTTTCTCGTCCGGAGCGGGGGTGGGTCGACGCGGCTTCGAGATGCTCGCTTCTCGTCCCTGAGCGAGCGTGTGGTGCCGGGCTGAGCACGCGCTCCGTACAGGCAGTGGCGAGCACGCCCCCCGCAGCCCCGGCTTTCTGCGGTGGGGAGCTGACTCTGGTTGAGGCAGGCGGGCCGCGTTGGACGTTCAAGCGGGCGCGTCGAGGGGTCCAAGAGGACGCGAGCAAGCCATGGCGTCAGCGTCTCGGGGCTGCCTGATGTGCCGAGGCGCCCGCGGCTCGACGCGCCGCGGGAACCTAGGGGGAAGCGGTGCGCAGCCGGCGGCGGAGCCGCAGGTAGGCCACGGTGATGACGCAGGCGGCGGTGAGCGCCATGGCTAGGGCGACCCACATCCAGATCGCCTGCCCGTCGTTCGGAGCGGCCGGCCGGCCGGTCTTCCGTTTGAGCTTGTCGGCGAGCTTGGGTGTGAAGGCGATGGTCTGATCGACGCGCAGGGGAGGGCCGCCCCTGGGGCGGATGACGCCGGTGACCCGATAGGAGCCGCGCTTGAGCGGGCCGCGCCAGGCGGCGGGGTAGGAGATCTCCGAGCCGGTGATGAAGTCGCTGACGTCCCGCGGATCTCGAGCAGGCTGCGGCCATCCTGCGTGGTGACTTCGAGGTCGATGGCGGTCTGGCGGATGATCTGGTTGCCGGCGTTGCGCAGGCCGATCCGCAGGCTCGGGCCGGAGGCGTCGACGCCGAAGCGCAGTTTGGTGAGCGCGAGGCGGGTGCTGAGCGGGCCGGGGACGGTGAGCCTGACCGGCAGCGCCAGGCGGGCGAGTTGGTGGACGCTTACGCGGCCGCGGGCCTTGGCGGGTTTGCGTGCGGCGTCGGCTTGGGCGGCATCGACGGCGACGATGCCGGCATAGTGCTCGCCGGGCTT
>JAXDHC010000473.1:0-7669 GCA_034664705.1 Solirubrobacteraceae bacterium | reverse complement strand
GACCTCGGCCGCAACCTCACCGCGCCCGCGCGCAGCCCGAAGCCGGTGATCGTCGCCATCGACGGCTACTGCCTCGGCGCCGGCCTCGAGCTCTCGATGTCGTGCGACATCCGCGTCGCCACGCGCCGCTCGCAGTTCGGCCAGCCGGAGATCCGCCTCGGCATGATCCCCGGCAGCGGCGGCAGCCAGCGCCTGGCGCGCTACCTCGGCGTGTCGCGCGCCAAGTACTACATCCTCACCGGCGAGCGCTTCACCGGGGAGCAGGCCCACGACTGGGGGCTCGTCGCGTCGCTCGTCGAGGACGGCGAGGCGCTGGACACCGAGGTGGACCGCATCGTCAAGACGCTGCTCGGCTACTCGCCGCTGGCGCTGCGCGTGGCCAAGGAGGTCATCGACGCGGGCGTCGACGGGCCGCTGGCGACCGGCATCGAGCTCGAGCGCAAGGCGTACTCGCTGCTGCGCGCGACGGGCGACTTCGCCGAGGGCGTCGACGCGTACGTGGCCAAGCGCAAGCCGCAGTTCACCGGCAGCTGAGGCGGAGGAGGGGACGAGCATGGCCGATGAGGAGCTGGAGATCGTCGAGGACATCGAGCTCGGCGAGATCGACGAGGAGCTCGACGCGGCGGGCCTGCGCCTGTGGCGCAAGGCGCTGCTGAACGGCACCTGGGACCCCGCGACGATCGACTTCTCGCAGGACCGCGCCGACTTCGAGGCGATGGAGCCGCGGCTGCAGGTCTACCTCGAGCGCTTCTGCGCGGCGTTCTACAACGCCGAGGAGAACGTCGCGCGGATCTTCGGGCCGTGGGTGATGGCGGCGCCGACGACGTGGCAGAGCGCGTTCCTCTCCACGCAGATGGTCGAGGAGTACAAGCACACCGACCTCTTCGAGCGGTTCTTCGCCGAGGTCGTCGGCCACGCGCCGGCGGCGGCGCTCGCCAACCCCGTCCACGACACCGTCGAGGCGCGCGGCGACAAGCTGCTCGAGGCGCTCCAGGCGGGCCTGACCGTGGACGACATGGAGCTGCGCCGGCTGTGGGTCGAGGCGATCACCCACTACCAGGGGATCATCGAGGGCGTCCAGGCCAACGCCGGCTATCAGATCTTCCGCAACGTCTTCCACGGGAAGCTGCCGGGCCTCAGCGAGGGCTTCCTGAACATCCAGCGCGACGAGGGCCGCCACGTCGGCTTCGGGCTGCAGGTCCTCCGGACGTACGCCCGCGAGGACCCCACGCTCGCCCGGCGGATCCGCGAGCTCTACGACGAGTACCTGCCGTTCATCAAGAGCCGGTACGGCCAGCGGTACGCCGGCGACGACGGCGTCGAGTACGACCCGCCGGAGCAGGAGCGCGGCCTGGAGCGGCTGATGGCGCTCTACGGGCGGCGCATGAAGGACATCTTCGGCGACGGCGTGCCCGCGGAGCCCGTTCCCGCGTGAAGGCAGCGCCCTTCGCCTACGAGCGGCCGGCGTCCTTCGACGAGGCCCTGCAGGTGCTGACCACCCCGGGCGCCAAGGTGCTCGCGGGCGGCCAGAGCCTCGTGCCGATGATGGCGATGCGGCTCGTGCGCCCGAGCGTGCTCGTCGACCTCTCGCGGGTGCCCGGCCTGGCCGAGCTGCGCGACGAGGGCAGCCACGTCCACGTCGGCGCGATGACGCGCCAGCGGGCGCTCGAGCGCTGGGCGCCCTTGGCCCAGCGCGTGCCGCTCGCGGCGGCGACGCTGCCGTCCGTCGGCCACCGCGAGACCCGCAACCGCGGCACGGTGGGCGGCAGCCTCGTGCACGCCGACCCGGCCGCCGAGCTGTCGCTCGTGGTGGCCACCCTCGAGGCCGAGCTCGTCGTGCGCGGGGCCGGCGGCGAGCGCACGATCCCGGGCGCCGACTTCGCCGTCGGGCCGTTCCAGACGCAGGTCGCCGAGGACGAGCTCCTGACCGCCGTGCGACTGCCCGCCGCGCGCGCCGGCGAGGGGTTCGCCTTCGAGGAGATCGCGCGCCGCCACGGCGACTTCGCGCTGTGCGGCGTGGCCGTGAGCCTGCGCCGGCGCGGCGACGCGGTGGCGCGCGCCCGCGTGGGGCTGCTCGGCGTCGGGCCGGCGCCGCAGGTGCACGACGTCACCGACCTGCTGGAGGGCGACGGCGCCGACACGCGGTGGGCCGCGGCCGGCGACGCGCTGGCCGAGCGCATCGACCCGAGCGGGGACATGCACGCGTCGGCCGGCTATCGCCGCCGGCTGGCGCGCGTGCTCGTCACCCGCAACCTGCAGCGCGCGTGGGACGACGCGGGGAGGCGGACCGCATGACCGAGATCAGCCTGACGGTCAACGGCACCGCCGTGGACCTCGACGTCGAGCCGCGCATCACGCTCGCCGACGCGCTGCGTCACAACCTCAACCTCACGGGCACGCACGTCGGCTGCGAGCACGGCGTGTGCGGCGCGTGCACGGTCCTCGTCGACGGCACGGCGACGCGCTCGTGCCTCATGTTCGCCGTCCAGGCGCAGGGCAGCGAGGTCACGACCGTCGAGGCGCTCGGCCGCGCCGACGACCTGCACCCGCTGCAGGAGGCGTTCAAGAAGCACCACGGGCTGCAGTGCGGCTTCTGCACGCCGGGCTTCCTCATGAGCGCCTACGAGCTGCTGCGCGACGGCGTCGAGCCCGACGAGGACCGCATCGCGGAGGAGCTCTCCGGCGTCATCTGCCGCTGCACGGGCTACCGCGGGATCGTCGCGGCGGTCCGCGAGGTCGCCGAGCGCGAGGAGCCGCTGCCCGAGCCGTCCAACGTCGGCCTGCCGATCGTGGTCGTCTCGCCGGGCGGCGCGCCGCCGACCGTGCCGGCCCGGCCGCCGGAGGAGGCGGCCGTCGCGAGCGTGGACCCGAAGCGGTTCGACCTCGCCGTCCCCGAGGGCGAGCCGAACGCGCTCGTCGACGTCAGCACCGAGGTCGGCCACGGCGTGGCGGAGACGTGGGAGCTCCTGTCGGACTTCCCGCGGATGACGCGCTGCCTGCCCGGCGTCGAGCTCTCCGACCTGCTCGGCGACGACACGTACGGCGGGCACGCGCAGCTGCACATGGGCCCGCTGAGGTTCTCCTTCGCCGGCGCCGCGCGCGTGATCGAGCGCGACGACGCGGGCCGTTCGCTGCGCGCCGTCGGCGCGGGGTCGGACGTCAGCGGCGGCGGCGTGCGCGCCGACCTGCGCTTCAGCGCGGAGCCCGCCGGCGAGGGGCGCACGGTCGTGCGCGCCCAGGCGCGGCTGTACCTCACCGGCCGCGCCGCGCAGTTCGGGCGCTCGCTGGTGGGCGACGTGAGCCGTCAGCTCTTCGAGGAGTTCGGTCGCTGCGTGGACCGGACGCTGACCACGGGCGAGGTCGCCGAGCCGGTCCGGCTGCGGGGCGGCGCGCTCGCGCGGCGCGCGGTGCAGGGGCAGGCGCGCGCCGTGCTGCAGGGCATCCGACGTCGATGGAGGGAGCGGAGAGGGTCATGAGCACCGAGCAGGGGCAGCGCGTGGCGCCGGGAGGCGCCACGCGCCAGGGCGGCGCGCGCACGGGCGAGCCGATGCGGCCGACGCCGAAGGCCGGGCCGCCCGACGAGGTGACGCGACGCCAGGCGCTCACGGCGACGCTCGCGTCCGTCGTCGCGTGGGCGTTCGACCTCTTCGACCTCTTCATCATCCTGTTCGTCGCGTCGACGATCGGGCCGATCCTGTTCCCGACCGGCAACGCGACGCTTGAGCTCGCCGCCGTCTACGCGGCGTTCGCGGTGACGCTCGTCATGCGCCCGGTCGGCTCGGCGATCTTCGGCGGCTACGCCGACCGGCACGGCCGCAAGCGCGCGATGGTCATCGGCGTCACCGGCGTCGGGATCGTGACGAGCCTCATGGGCCTCGTGCCGACCTACGCGTCGGCCGGGCTGCTCGCCCCGGGGCTGTTCCTGCTCCTGCGCCTCGTACACGGCATCTTCGTCGGCGGCATCGTCGCCTCGACGCACACGCTCGGCACCGAGACGGTGCCGGCGAAGTGGCGCGGCCTCGTCTCCGGCCTGATCGGCGGCGGCGGGGCGGGCCTCGGCGCGATGGTCGCCGCGATCTTCTTCCTGATCGTCTCCTCGCTGTTCCCCGGTGACGCGTTCGGCGAGTGGGGCTGGCGCGTGATGTTCTTCACCGGCGCGATCGGGGCGCTGTTCAGCTTCCTGATCTTCCGCAGCGTGCAGGAGTCGCCGCTGTTCCAGCGCCTCGGCGGCGACGGGCGGAGGCCCGAGGTCGCGCCGGTGCGCGAGCTGTTCTCCGCGCGCTACCGCGCGGTCTTCCTGCTGAACCTCCTCGTCGTCGCCGGCGGCGCGACGATGTACTACCTGACGTCCGGCTTCCTGCCGACCTTCCTCGGCAAGAACGTCGGCATGAAGCCGACCGACGCGGCGGTCGTGCTCATCTTCGCCAGCGCGGTCGTCATCGTCTCGGCGTGCCTCGGCGGGCACATCAGCGAGGTGGTCGGCCGGCGCCGCGCCTTCATCGCGTTCGGCATCGTCAACGCGATCGCGCTGCCGCTGATCTACCTGCAGATGGACGGCCTGACGCCGGGCGACACGGGGGCGATCATCGGCTGGTCGCTGCTGCTCGCCTTCCTGGCCAACGCCGGCTACGCGCCCGTCGTCGTGTTCCTCAACGAGCGCTTCCCGACGCGGATCCGCGCGACGGGGACTGCGGTGTCGTGGAACGCCGGCTTCGCGATCGGCGGCATGACGCCGACGCTGGTGACCGGGCTGAGCCCCACGGTGGACGACTTCCCCGTGGTGCTGGCCATCACGCTCGCGGTGGCGAGCATCGTCTACCTCGTCGGCGCGGCGGTCGTCGGCGAGACCCGCGGGAGGTTCGAGACCCCATGAGCGCGAACGGACACGACGGCGCCCGGTTCGAGGGCGCGACGGTGGTGATCACGGGCGGCGCCCGGGGCATCGGCGAGCGCTACGCGCGCGCCTTCGCGCAGCGCGGCGCGCAGGTCGTCATCGCCGACCTGCTGCGCGACGAGGGCGAGGCGCTGGCGCGCGAGCTCGACGCGCGGTTCGTGGCCACCGACGTGGCCGACGAGGCCAGCGTGACCGCGATGGCGGCGGTCGCGGCGGAGCGCTCGGGCGCGATCGACGTGCTCGTCAACAACGCGGCCATCTACGCCGAGCTCGGCGGCAAGCAGGCCTTCGACGAGATCTCCGTGGAGGACTGGGACCGCGTGATGGCGGTCAACGTCCGCGGGCCGTGGCTGTGCGCGCGCGGCGTCGTGCCGTTCATGCGCGAGCGCGGCGGGAGCATCGTCAACGTCGCGTCGGTCGTCGCCCACATCGGCACGGCCGGCTTCGCGCACTACGTCGCGTCGAAGTCGGCGGTCATGGGCCTCACCCGCGCGCTGGCGCGGGAGGTCGGCGCGGACGGGATCACGGTGAACGCCGTGGCGCCCGGGCTCGTGGCCAACGAGTCCTCGCGCGTCCTCAACGAGGATGCCTACCTCGAGCAGGCCGCCCGCGTACGCGCCGTCCCGCGCGACATGGCGCCCGACGACCTCGTCGGCGCCGTGCTGTTCCTCGCCTCGCCGGCGAGCGCCTTCATGACCGGCCAGACGCTCATCGTCGACGGCGGCGGGGTGATGCATTGAGCGCGCCCGCCGGATCCCCGGAGCTGATCTCGACGAGCCCGGCGACGGGCGAGGAGCTCGGCCGCGTGGCGGCGTCGTCGCCCGCCGACGTGGACGCCGCCGTCGGGGTGGCGGCGGCGACGTTCGCCGAGACGCCCTGGTCTCGCGACGCCCGCGCGCGCCAGGACGCCCTGACCGCGTGGGCCGCGGCGCTTCAGGCGCGCACGGACGAGCTCGTCGAGCTGCTCGTGCGCGAGACCGGCAAGGTCGTCCGCGAGGCGCGCATGGAGGTCGCGGGCAGCATCGACGCGCTGCGCTACAACGCCGGCGTCGCGCGCCACCTCGACGGCGAGGCGGGGACGCTGCACGACGGCTCGGTCGCCCACATCGTGCGCGAGCCGATCGGCCCCACGGGCTTCATCGTGCCGTGGAACTGGCCCGCGCTGCTGCTCATGCGCGATCTGGCGCCGGCGCTCGCGGCCGGCGTGACCGCCGTCGTGAAGCCCTCTCCGGCCACGCCGCTGGTCACCGAGCGCCTGATGGAGATCGGCCGTGAGGCCGGCGTGCCCGACGGTCTCGTCTCGGTCGTCCACGGCGACGCCGACGCCGGGCGCGCGCTCGTCGAGCATCCGGACATCCGCGCCATCGCCTTCACCGGCTCGACCGAGACCGGCCGGGCGATCCTGCGCAGCTCGGCGGCCGACTTCACGCGCGTGCTGCTCGAGCTCGGCGGCAAGGGCGCGGCGGTCGTGTTCGCCGACGCCGACGCGGACGCCGCCGTCGACGCGCTCGTGCCCAACGCGTTCGTGACCTCCGGCCAGATGTGCATGGCGTGCACGCGGATCCTCGTCGAGGCGCCGATCCACGCGGCGGTCCGCGACCGCGTCGTCGAGCGCGTGCGCGCGCTGCGCGTCGGCGACCCGTTCGACCCGCAGACCGATCTCGGCCCGCTGATCTCCGAGGAGCATCGCGACCGCGTGCTGGGCTACGTCGCGGCCGCGCGCGCGGACGGCGTCGTGCATTGCGGCGGCGAGGCGGTGGAGGTCGCGGGCGCCGGCGCGTACGTCACGCCCGCCGTCGTCAGCGAGGTCGGCGGCGAGTCGGTGGTCGTGCGCGAGGAGGTCTTCGGGCCGCTCGTCACAATCGAGTCCTTCGACGGCGAGGCCGGCGGATTCGCGCTGGCGAACGCGTCGCCGTACGGGCTCGTCGCGAGCGTGTGGACGCGCGACGTGGGGCGCGCCTGGCGGGCGGCGCGGGCGCTGCAGGCCGGGACGGTGTGGGTGAACCGCTACAACCGCTCGTTCGCCGAGGCGCCGTCGGGCGGCGTGCGCCAGTCGGGGCTCGGGCGCACGCGCGGCCTCGAGGGCCTGCGACAGTTCACCGAGACCAAGCACGTCAACTGGGAGGTGAGCGCGCCATAGCCGCCATCGCGCAGGGGCTGCCGGCGCCGGGCACGGCCGAGGGCTGGCCGCAGACGCAGGACCTGCGGGCGTGGCTCGGGCTACTCGCCGACCGCGGGCAGCTGGGCGTCGTGACGCGCGAGGTCGACCCGCGCTTCCAGCTCGCCGGTCTCCTCACGCGCCTCGACGCGCGGGCAGCGGCGCTCTTCGAGGACGTGGCGGGGGCGGCGATGCCCGTCGTCGGCAACACGATCCCGGGCCGCGACGAGCTTGCCGTGGCGCTCGGCTGTTCCGTGGGCGACCTGGCGGAGGCCTACGGGCGCGCGCTCTCCGCGCCGGTCCCGGGGATCGACGTCGCGCGCGACGAGGCGCCCGTGCTGGCCAACCGCGTGGCGGGCGACGCGCCGCTCGACGCGCTGCCGATCCCCGTGCACCACGAGAAGGACGGCGGGCGCTACATCTCCGCGGGCGTCGTCGTCGCGCGCGAGCTGGTCGCCGGGGCGACGAACCTGTCGATCAACCGCCTGCTGGTCGCGGGGCCCGCGGAGCTGCGGATCCTCATCCTGCCCGGGCGGCTGCGGCGCATCCTCGCCGACGCCGAGCGTTCCGGGACGGCGCTCGAGCTGGCAATCTGCATCGGCGTGGACCCGACCGTC
>JAXDHC010000472.1:0-6648 GCA_034664705.1 Solirubrobacteraceae bacterium | reverse complement strand
TGGCCGGCCCGGATCGGCACGGCCGCGAAGAGCGCGTCGTCGCAGGCGCGGCCGGCGATGATGACGTCCGCGCCGGCGTCCAGGGCCTCGAGGAACGGCTCGACGCCCATCATCGCCACGACGCGCGAGCACTCCCGCACGTGGTCGACGCTCAGCGGATCGCGGGCGCCGAGGCCGGGGATCGTCTCCTCGGCCGCCCTGCGCGCGAGATCGTCGGCGTCGAGCTCCGCGTAGATCTTGGCCATCTTGAAGCCGCTGAGGCCCTCGTCCGCGGCGATCTCGCGAATGATGTCCGCGACGCGGTCGACCGCCGCGTTGGTGCCGGCGCCTCCGGCGGAACCGACGATCATCGGCACGCCGAGCCGGCGGGCGGCGACCAGCATCAGCCGCAGGTCGTGCTTCTCCCACTCGCGCGGGTTGTACTCGGCGCCGGAGCCGAGGTAGTGCGGACCGATGTCGCCGCTGCCGGCGTCGGCGACGATCGCGTCGGGGCCCGCCTCGACGGCGCGCCAGTACGACTCCGGGTGCATCGGCGTGAGGCCGAGGCTCCCCGATGCGCACAGCACAGACACTTCCTTCATCGTTGCGGGCCTCCTGCAGGCTCGGTGGTGGATGGCTCGGTCAGCTCGGCGCGGTGAACGCGCAAGGCGGCCCGGCGGGCTGCGGTCTGGTCCTCGTCGACGCGGCCGTCGACGACGACGACGCCGTACTGCTCGGCTGCGGCCTTGACGCCGACCTTGCGGTCGAGGACGTCCTCGAGCACCCGCTGCGGATCGCGCAGCAAGGGGTCGCCGTATCCGCCGCCACCGGTCGTCCAGCTGTCGAGCCGGTCGCCGGGCTTCATCGTGAAATCGAGCTTCGATGGGATCGGCACGACGGTGCCGTCGGCCCGGGTCAGCAGCGAGTACGCGCAGGCCCCGTCGCCGCCGTCGTACAGGCCCCACGGCGCGGTGTAGTTGCGCTCGCCGCGGTGCGAGACCCGCAGGTCGCCGCGAAGGACCCCGAAGCGCTTCTCGAGGCCGAGGCCGCCGCGGAACGTGCCCGCGCCGCCGGAGTCCGGGCGCAGCCGATAGTGGTCGACGTGCAGCGGGAACTCCATCTCGAGCGCCTCGATCGGGATGTTCTGCGCGTTGGACGTGTCGCACTGGATCGCCTCGACGCCGTCCTTGCCCGGACGCGCACCCATGCCGCCGGTGCCGATCTCCGCCGTGACGTAGGCGCGGTTCGTGAGCGGGTCGATCCCGCCCATGGCGAGGATGAGCGGATGCCCGTTCGACGCTGCGGGAACCCGGGCGGGCAGCGCGGGAGCCAGTGCGCCGAGCATCGCGTCGACGATGCGCCGGACGACGACGGACCGTCCGTTCACCGCTGCCGGCGCGAGCGCGTTGACGATCGTGCCCTCCGGCATGATCGGCCTGACCGGGCGATAGCACCCCGCGTTGTTGGGGATCGACGGGTCCGTGATGACCCGGAGCACGTAGTAGATCGCGGCGAGCGTCGACGCCGGCACGCAGTTCAGCGGGCCCGGGACCTGGGGGTCCGAGCCGGTGAGATCGACGATGAAGTCCGAGCCGTCGATCGTGACGGTGACCTCGATGCGGATCCGCCGGTCGAGGTTGATGCCGTCGTTGTCGAGGTAGTCGACGAAGTGGTAGGTGCCGTCGGGGATCGCCTCGATCGCCGCCCGCGTCAGCCGCTCGGCCTGGTCGAGCAGCGCGTCCATCGAACGCCCCAGGGCGTCCTTGCCGTAGCGGTCGGCCAGCGCGAGCACCCCGCGGCGCCCGACGTTGCACGCGGCGAGCTGACCGTGCAGGTCGCCGATGACGGTCTCGGGGATGCGGACGTTCTTGGCCAGCATGGCCATGAACGTCTCGTTGGCCACGCCGCGGTCGTACAGCTTGAGCGGCGGGATCCGCAGGCCCTCCTGGAAGATCTCGATCGCGTCCATCGGCGCGCCGCCGGGGCTGCGCCCGCCGATCTCCTGGTGGTGCGTGATGGCCGTGGCCAGCGCGACCGTCTCGCCGTCGACGATCACGGGCACCGTGACCACGAGGTCGGGCAGATGGGTGCCGCCGTCGAAGGGGTCGTTGAGGATGTACGCGTCGCCCTCGTTCATCGTCTCGGGCGGAAACAGCTCGACGAAGCGCTGGACGGCCGGGATGATCATCCCGAGGTGGATCGGCGCGGCGGTGGCCTGCGCGATCTGCTGGCCGCGGGCGTCGAACAGCGCCGCAGATGCGTCCAGCGCCTCCTTGACGATCGTGGAGTGAGAGCTCTTGAGGAGCGTCATCTCCATCTCGTCGGCGATGTCGTCGAACTTGTTGCGGATGACCTCGAGCGTGATGGGGTCGATGGTCTCCAGGGCCTCGGCGGGCTCGGTCATGGACGGTCCTCCTCGGGCACCGGCGCGGTGACGATGATGTTGTCGGCGTCGTCGAGCTCGGCGCGATGGCCCGGGTAGACGACGACGGTCGTATCCGCCTGCTCGATGATCGCCGGGCCCACGATCTCCTGGCCGGGCCGCAGCGCGGTCCGGCGGTGGACCGGCGTGTCGACGTAGCCCCCCAGTTCCTCGAAGTACGCCCGACGGCTCGATGGCGACAGCGAGCCGTTGGCCTGGCCCGGCGCGGCGGGCGTCAGCTCCGCCATCGGCAGCTGCCACGCGTGGACGACGCGCCCGTTGAGGAGCTCGACCGGCGCGGTGGGCCGCGCGTGCCCGTAGACGCGGTCGTGCGCCTCGTGGAACCGCTCGACGCAGCCGGCCAGGCCGGGCGCGTCCAGCGACGCCGGGACGTCGACCTCGAGCGTGTAGGACTGTCCCACGTAGCGCATGTCGGCCAGCCGGGTGATGTGCGCGGCGCCGGCGGGCACGCCCTCGGCCTGCATGACCTCGGCCACGCGCTCGTCGATCCGCGCGTACACGCGCTCGAGCTCCCCGGCGTCGGCCTCGTCGTGGACGCGCATGCCGATGGTCTCGGCGTGGTCGTGCTCGACGCTCGCGACGAGTAGGCCGAGCGCGGACAGCACGCCGGGCGCCGGCGGCACCACCACCGTCGGGATCCCCAGCTCCGAGGCGAGCCGCCCCCCGTGCACGGAGCCGCCGCCGCCGAGGACCACCAGCGCGAACTGGCGCGGGTCGTATCCGCGCTGGATCGAGACGAGGCGGATCGCGTCCGCCATCTTGGCGTTGATGACCTGGTGGATGCCCGCGGCCGCCTCCGTCGGCGACACCCCGAGCTGCTCGCCGAGCTGCGCGACCGCGCGGTGGGCCGCCTCGACGTCGAGCGTCATCGAGCCGCCCGCGAAGTAGTCGGGGTTCACGTAGCCGAGCACGATGCTGGCGTCGGTGACGGTCGCCTGCGTACCGCCGCGGCCGTAGCACGCCGGGCCGGGATCGGCGCCCGCGGACTCCGGGCCGACCCGGAAGCCGCCGACGGCGTCCACGCGCGCGATGCTCCCCCCGCCTGCGCCGATCGCCGTGACGTCGATCATCGGAACGCGCAACGGGTAGTCGTCGATCGAGCCCTCGGTCGAGAAGAGCGGCTTGCCCTCGGCCACCAGGCTGATGTCGGCGCTCGTGCCGCCGATGTCGATCGTGATGATGTTCTCAAGGCCGGACTTCGCCGCAGTCACCTTGCCGCCGATCACGCCCGCGGCCGGCCCGGAGAGCAGCACCGAGACCGGCTTGTCGCTGACGCGCGCGGCGGACGTGATGCCGCCGCGCGACTGCATGATCTGGAGCGGGACGTCCATGCCGATCGCGCCGAGCTCGCCGGCCAGCTCGCGGACGTAGCGCTCGATGACCGGGCGGACGTAGGCGTCGAAGGCGGTGACCACGGTGCGCTCGTACTCGCGGAACGTCGGGTCGACCTCCGATGAGAGCGAGACGCCGATGCCGGGGTCGATCTCACGCACGAGCTCGCGGATGCGCTGCTCGTGGGCCGGGTTGCGGAACGAGAAGAGCAGGCTGATCGCGAGCGCCTCGACGTCGTGTTCCTCGATCAGCTCGCGGATCACGCCCCGCGCGTGCTGCTCGTCGAGAGCCGTCACCACGCTGCCGTCGGCGGCGACGCGCTCGCGGATGCCGTAGCGGCGGCGCTTGGGGGCCAGGAAGACCGGCGTCTCCGGGTCCATGAAGAGGTCGTACATCTTCGTGCGCTTCAGGCGGCCGATCTCGAGCACGTCCTCGAAGCCCTCGGTGGCCAAGACCGCTGTCCGGGCGCCCTTGCGCTCGAGGAGCGCGTTCGTCGCCACGGTCGTCCCGTGGATGAAGCGGGTGACCTCCGAGGCCTGTGCGCCTGCCCGGTCGACCGCACGAAGCGCGCCCTCGCGCACGCCCTTGACCAGCGCGCCGGGCGTGCTCGGGACCTTGACCGTGTGGTAGGCGCCGGTCTCCACGTCGGCGGCCACCACGTCGGTGAAGGTCCCACCGATATCGACTGCGATTGCGATCACTTCGACCCGTCCATTTTCGGAATCATATTCTAACTGCTTCGAAAGCTGGCACTGGCGTCCCGGGCGCCATCGCGCGGGCCGCGAAAAGGCTGCCGGGCAGGGCGGCCCGCACCCGGCGGGTCCGGGCCTCCTGCCTCAGTGCGACGGAGCGAACCCTCGCTTAGACGGCGGCGGGCGCCGTCACGCCCGGCGGTCCCGCGGCGCGCCCGGCGGCCTGCCGCCAGATCGACAGTGCCGCGCCGGCGGTGCAGACGTCGTGGCGGCCGCGCTGGACCAACAGCGACGCCTCGTGCTGGGCCTGGTCGTAGGCCGCGACGCAGTCCTCGATCAGGACGTTGTAGTAGTCGTGGTAGGCCGCGTCGCGATAGGTGGCTTCCACGCAGCCCGGCGTCTGCACGCCGATGACGACGACCGTGCGCACGCCCGCCGCTCGGAGCACCAGGTCGAGGTCGGTCTGGCGGAAGGCGCTGGACCGGTGCTTGACGACGACCGTCTCGCCCGGCAGCGGCGCCACCTCCGCGCAGATCTCCGCGCCGTCGGTGCCCTCCAGCGTGAAGTCCGCGCCCACGATGCCGCCCTTGGCCCGAAGCCAGGACGGCGAGTCGCTGCGGCCGTCCCTCAGCGTGATCGTCTGGATGTGCACGATCGGCACGCCGACGGCCCGCGCGCCCGCGATGAAGCTCGCGCAACGGTCGAGGATGCCGTCCATGCCGCGCATGTCCGCGCCGGCGCCGGCCACCGAGCCGTCGGGTCGGATGAAGTCGTTCTGCAGATCGATGACGACGACCGCGCAGCCGCTCGGGTCGAGCACCTCCTCGATCGTCTCGCACACCTGCTTGCCGTGGATCTCCCGCACGGATCCTCCTGCCTCGAGATGGAAAGAACTCCGCGCCGGCCGGCGGCCGCGGGCGGGGCGCACGCTCCCCTGCGGAGCGCGTGCCCGTGTCCCCCGGCCGGCCGTCCGGCGCAGCCTTCGTGCTAGCCGCTCACCCATTCATCCATGGGCGGCACCGACTTCGGGGTCCAGAACTTCAGGAGGCTCCGGTCCCCCTTCTGGACCTGCATGATGGCCACCTGGCGGGTGACACTGATGTGCATCTCCGGCGTGAACGTCGTCGGGCCGGTCAGCAGCGGCTCCTCCTTGAAGCTGTCGAGCGCCTTCTGCAGCTCCGGGCCCTCGACGGACTTCGCCTTCTCCGCGGCCGCGGCGAACGCCTGCACCGCGCTGTAGCCGCCGATGACCTGCGGCGAGAGCAGCTCCTTCGCGTCCGGCTTCACCTCGTTGACGATGCGGTTGACGTCCTCGCGGGGGTCCTTGCCGTCCAGCAGCCCGATCGTCGGGTAGTAGAGGTCGCTCACGTTCGGGGCGCTCTTCTGCCAGTGGTCGCCGTCGAAGGTCTGGCCGGACGCCAGGATCGGAAGGTCGACCCCGGCCGAGCGGATCTGGCGCAGCGCGGTGAGCGCCGGCGGGATCACCGAGCACAGGAAGACGAAGTCCGCCTTCGGGTTGAGGCCCTTCAGCCGGGTCACCTGCGAGGCGACGGACGCATCGTCGGCCTGGAAGTGGTCGTAGCGCGCGACCTTCGTCCCCTCGAGCTGCTTCCAGCGCGCGTCGAACGCCCGGCAGCCCTGCTTGTGGTACTCGATGCTGTCGTCCTGGAGCAGGTACGCGTTGCGCCAGCCCTTCTCGTGCGCCCACTCGGCCATCGCGACCGCATAACCTGCGCCGCTGTTGCCCATCGTGTACGCGAACGGCCCGATGCCCTGGACTCCGAACTGAACGGTGCCCGCGCAGTCCGACATCGCGACGACGTTGCGCTTCTGCGCCTCGATCGCCGCGGCAGCTCCGAAGTCGAAGTCACACGGGGCGATGATGTACTTCGCGCCCTTGTCGAGCAGCTCGGCGGCGCTCGTGCCGGCCTGCACCTTGTCGGACTTCGCGTCCGAGTTGATGAGCTTCAGCGGGCGCCCGAGCACACCGCCCTTGGCGTTGATGTCCTTCACGGCGACCTGCGCGCCGAGGAAGGCCGGATAGTCGTACGGCCGCATGAACCCGCTGAAGCCGCCGGCCTGACCGATGACGATCGGCTCCTTCGAGGCGCTTTCGTCACCTCCACCGCCGCCGCTCCCGCCACCGCTGTCACTGCCACCGCAGCCTGCGATCGCCATCACCGCGATCGCGGCCATGGATGT
>JAXDHC010000471.1:0-7715 GCA_034664705.1 Solirubrobacteraceae bacterium | reverse complement strand
CCCGATGGGTACCTCAGCGGGGCGCGCGCCGTCAAGCTGTTTGCTGATTAGCATTCATGGCTGCTAATTTGCTAGCGCAACCCGGTTTCGACGAAGGAGCGCCCCATGGTCCGCACGCCCAAGAACGCCCCGGCCCCCGACCTCGACGGGGCCATGAGCCTCGGGCTCGAGTTCCTGCAGGCGCGCCGCGCCCAGAACCTGAGCTTCATGCGCATGGTCGAGCAGTCGCTGCGCACACTGGCCGACGTGCAGCGCGCGGCCGGCGCGGGCGGCGCCACCTGGGCGCGCCTCTCGCTGGCCCAGGCCGGCGTCGTGCGCGACGCCGCGTCCGCGTACGGCGTGGCGACGACGCACCTGGCGCGGTGACCGGATGACCGGCCCCCGCGCAGACGCCTACGGGCGAGTCATGCACACGCTCGAGGAGATCGGGGCGACGAAGCTGCTGGCGCCCGAGCGCGAGCGGATCCGCGAGGTCGCCGACGCGCTGCTGTTCGCCGAGGACGCGGACGGGGAGGCGGTGCTGCTCGGGCTCCTCGACGCGGTCGCGCTCATCGACCATCTCGAGCACAGCGGTCGCTGGACCGCCGAGCGCGCGGCACGGCTCCACGCCGACCTGCGGGCGTGCGGTCCCGCGGCCGGAGCCGAGGACCTCTCGCGCGCCGCCTGAGCGCCCGCGCGCCAGGGCACATTCGCGGCCTGGCTCAAGGCGCGTTTGCAGTTAGCCGATAACGTTGCTAACCTGCTAACGCAGAGAACACGTTCGACACAGGAGAAACCATCATGGCGAAGGCCCCCAACACCGAGGCGGTCGAGGAGACCGTCGAGCGCATCCGCGAGCTCAACGAGCGCATCCTCGACGCCGGCAAGAAGACCGGCGGCGCGTACCTCGACGCCTACGAGAAGGCGCTGCAGTCGATCGCCGACTACCAGGAGCAGATCGCGCAGCAGACCGACGTCGAGTGGATCTCGACGATCGTCGACGCCCAGGCCCGCTTCACCCGTGAGCTGACGAAGGTCTTCGTCTCCACGGGCCGGGACCTCCTCAAGTAGCGATGACGGCCCCCGCGACCGGGGGCCACATGACCGCGCCGGCCGCCTCGCGCGGCCGGCCGTCCCGGTGGTCATCGCCACCACGTCGGCGCCCGCACGCGCCGGCACGCGCCGCGCGTCGACGATTCGGCCCTGGGGGCACTCCTCTCCGCTCCCACCGCCACTCGGGGGGACGCGCAGCGACACGGAGCACGGGCGGCGCCGCGTGCCACGCGCGGCGCCGCCCTGCTTCGCTCAATGCGGCGACATGCCGTGCCGATAGGGAGTGCGATGCCCCAGCGTCCATCTCGCATCGCAGTCGGCTCGTGGCCGTGGGCGGCGCCGATCGCGCTGTCCGTGCTCGCGTTCGCGGTCGTCGCCGGCCGCAGCGCCGCGAGCGGTCTCGGCCTCGACTACGCGCATGACGCCGGGCCGCCGATCGCCGCGCTGGCCCAGGGTGACCTCGGTCGCTTCGCGCACGAGCAGGCGCTCATGGGCAGCCTGTCGCTCCTGCTGCGCGCGCCGTTCGCGGCGCTCGCCCCCGGCAACGTCGACGCGCAGTACGTCCTCGGCGTCCTGCCGTGCTTCGCGATCGTGCTCGTGGTCGCCCTCGCCGTGCGCCGCGAGGCCGAGCGCCGCTGGGGCCGCACGCCGCACGGCGGGCTCGTCGTCGTCTTCTCGCTCCTCAGCGCCCCGGCGCTCGAGGCCCTCGTCTACGGCCATCCCGAGGAGCCGCTCGGGGCGGCCCTGATCGTCGGCGCCGTGCTCGCCGCCCTGCGCCGCCACGGCCTGCTCGCCGGACTCCTGCTCGGGCTCGCGCTCGGGACGAAGCAATGGGCGGCGTTCGCCGTCCTGCCGGTGCTGCTGGCGTGCGGCGGCTTCCGCGTGCGCGCCCTCTCGGCCGCCGCGATCACCGGCCTCGCCCTGACCGCCGTCCAGGCGCTCGCGAACCTCGACCGGTTCACCGGCATGCAGGACCAGGCGGTCTCCGGCGCCCCCTTCGGCACGCCCCTGTCGATCTGGGCGCCGTTCTCGGCCGTCGACGCGACCGGCGGCTGGGGCGGCTTCGCCATCCGGCTCCTGCAGCCCGACGTCGCCGTGCAGCTCGGCAAGCCGCTCCTCGGCGCCTGGACGCTCGGGCTCGTCCTCCTCTTCGCGTACCGGCGCGGCCCGCGGGAGGACGCCTTCGCGCTCCTCGCGCTCGTCTTCCTCGGCCGCTGCCTCTTCGACCCCTCCAACGTCTACTACCACGCGCCGTTCCTCGCGGCCCTGCTCGCCTGGGAGGCGCTGCGCTCGCCGCGGCCGCCGTGGCTCACGGCGACGTCGACCGCCGTCCTCGCGCTCATCGCGCTCTCGACGCGCGTCGGGCCGCACGACCCCCACCTCATCAGCGCGGTGTACCTCGCGTGGGCGCTGGGCACCGTCGCGACCCTCGGTCTGCTGACCGTGGTCCCTGCGCGCCCGCTCCGCCGGCTGCCGTTCGGGCGCACGGGCGCAGCGGCCGCCGCCGACCTCTGAGGCAGCGCCGCCGACGCGGTCGGCGGTCCGGCGACGGACGCCGCAGAGGTGGCGCTGAGCACTCGGCCCTGGTTAGAGTCGCCCATCTACTGAAAGGAGCCGCACGCATGAGGCCTTCGATGAGACGGGTGTTGTGCTCGGTTGTCGGGGTGATGCTGGCGACGCCCGGGGCTGCGCAGGCCGCGCAGAAGAGCGTCGACATGGGAGTGCCCCGTGCGTCGCAGAAGGCGTTCCAGAGCGCCGTCAGCGACGTGAACGACTTCTTCCCGCATCGCGTCACGATCCACGTGGGCGATACGGTCCGCTTCGTGCCCGTCGGCTTCCACACCGTCGACCTTCCCGGCCGGCGGACGCAGAAGCTGCCGCTCATCACGCCGAACGGCCAGCCGATCGCGGGGGCGGCCGACGCGGCGGGGGCGCCGTTCTGGTTCAACGGCCAGAGCGGGGTTGGCTTCAACCCGGTCCTGCTGCGGTCGTCCTTCGGCAAGCGCCGGGCCTATACGGGGTCGACCGCCGTCCTCAGCGGCCTTCCACTGGCCAGGCGACCGAAGGCGATGACCGTCCGTTTCACGCGGGCCGGCACGTTCCGGTACTACTGCGACATCCACTACGGGATGGTCGGCCAGGTGCGCGTCGTCCGCGCCAACCGGCCGGTGCCGTCCGCGAGCCAGGACGCCCGGACGGTCCGCAACCAGGTGGCCACGACGCTGCGCACGGCGAAGTCGCTCGTCGCCGACGCGAGCACGCCGCCGAACACCATCGACGTCGGGCTCCAGGGCAAGGGCGGCGCGAGCTTCTTCGGGTTCGTCCCGAACCAGCTGACCGTCCCGGCCGGGACGACGGTCAACTTCCGGATGGGCGCGCGGTCCGAGGTCCACACGGCCACGACCGGTCCGGGCGACCCCGAGAAGGAGCCGAACTCCTACCTCGGGCAGATCGCCGGGTCCCTCAACAGCCCGGCGTTCGATCCGCGAGCGGTGCTCCCGAGCGAGCCGCCGCCGACCGTCGGCACGCTCACGCCGACGCTGCACGGCAACGGGTTCTGGAGCTCCGGGGCGCTGGATCTGGATCCCGGGACGCCGCCGGTGCCGCCGGGCAGCTCCGTGCGCTTCGGGGCGCCGGGCACGTACCAGGTGTACTGCATCATCCATCCCTTCATGCACGGGACCGTCACCGTCCAGTGACGCGGTGGCGCAGGGTGACGGCCCTCCTCCTCACCGGCGCGGCGGCGATGTTCGCCGCGCCGGCCGCGGAGGCGGCCACGCGCGAGTTCTGGGTGGCGGCCGTGCCGGTCACGTGGAACATGGTCCCCAACCAGTTCGACGCCATCACGAGCACCCGCCACGAGCCGGCGGACACGGTGATGGGGACGGTGGTCTACCGCCGCTTCACCCCGCACTGGCGCCGCCCGCTGTCGAACACGCCCACCTCGGGTAACCAGAACAGCATCCCGGGACCGCTGCTGCGCGCGCGCGTCGGCGACAAGATCGTCGTGCACTTCCGCAACCTCGACTTCGCGCGCCGCCAGCCGCACTCCATGCACTTCCACGGCGTCGAGTACAAGCCGAGCTCGGACGGCGCCTTCGTCCCGGGCGTGTCCGGGCGCGACGGGAACGTCAAGCCGGGCCAGAGCTGGACCTACCGGCTCACGGCCGGGCGCGAGTCCACCGGCGCGTGGCCGTACCACGACCACTCGCCGTCGATGCACGACTCGATCGACGGCGGGATGTACGGGATGCTCTCGATCCTCGGACCGACCGACCCCGTCCCCGACCGCGAGTTCGTCGTCGTGTTCGCGCGGATGGGCGACTTCCAGACGATCGACGGGCGCGCCTTCGTCGGCAACACGCCCGTGTTCCGCTCGAAGGTCGGCGAGCTCGTCCAGTGGGACGTGATGGCCATGGGGTCCGAGCACCACACCTTCCACGTCCACGGCCACCGGTGGCTCGACCCCGGCGGGATCCCGCGCGACACGCAGAGCGTCGGACCGGCCGCCTCGTTCCGCATCCGCTGGCGCGAGCGCGACCCGGGCACGTGGCTGTACCACTGCCACGTCGAGGAGCACATGGCCGCGGGCATGATCGGGACGTACAAGGTGACCCGATGATGCGGCGCGCGGCGCTCATCCTCTGCGCGGTGCTCCTGGCGTTCGCCGCCACGGCGGGGGCGGCGTGGTCGCAGCACGGCGCCGGGCCGGCGCCCACCGCCGGCGGGGCGGGTCTGGCCGTGAGCATCGGCTTCGACGCCGTCAAGCCCATGCATCTCGACGTCCTGACGGGCGAGACGGTCACGTGGACCAACGACAGCGTCCGCCCCCACACGGTCACCGCCGACGACGGCAGCTTCGACTCCGGCCGCCTGCCGCCGACCACCATGTTCGCGCGCCAGTTCACGACGGCCGCGGAGGTGCCCTACCACTGCTCCCTGCATCCGTTCATCCGCGGGGTCGTCAGCGCGCACCCGCTGCTGCTCACCGCGCCGACCCAGGCGGCGTCGTCGAACCGCCCGTTCCCGCTCTCCGGCCGCGCGGCGCTGACGCCCGGCGCCCCGGTGACGATCCAGGCCGACCGCGGCGCGGGCTTCCAGCCCGTCGCGACGACGACGCTCCAGCCCGACGGCACGTTCGTCGCCCAGGTCGTCCCCGGGACCACCGCGACATACCGCGCGGTCGCCGGCGCCGGCGCGAGCCCCCCGGTGAACCTGCTCGTCCTCGACCGCAGCATCGCCGTCCGGGCGCAGCGCGGGCGCAAGCGCGTCGTCATCCGCACGAAGGTCGCCCCCGCGTCCGCCGGCGCGCCGGTCGTGCTCCAGCTGTTCCTCCACGACCACTTCGGCTGGTGGCCGGTGCAGCGCGGCAGGCTCGACCACGACTCCACGGCGACCTTCTCCGTCCGCCTCGGGCAGCGCGTCGCCGCGCGCCTCGTCCTCACGCTGCCCGACGGCGCGACGCCGCTGGCCGTCAGCCGGACCGTGCGGCTGGGGCCGACGCGCTGAGCTGACGAACACGCCGCAGGCCGCCGGCGGGCCGTTCCATCACCGGAGGGAGCGGCGCCGCGCGATCGGCGAGGTCCCCAGCACCGCGCCGGCAGCGTCGAGGGCCTGGACCGCGAAGAACGGCCCGCCGGAGGGCACCGTGACCGCGGTCTCGAGATCGCGCCAGCCCGTCGCTCCGGCCTCGGTCAGCGCGTCGGGCCTGGCGCCGGCCAGCACCCGCCACCGTGCGACCTCCGTCGCACCGTTCCAGCTCGCGTAGACGCGCGTCGCGCGAGCGCCGGACGGGCGGGCGGCCACCCGCGGCACCGAGAGCGGCGTGCCCGTCCAGTTCGCGCGGTAGGCGCGGTAGGAGTCCCATCCCGGGGGCAGCGAGGCGTCGAAGACCAGCCGGTTCGACGGGTCGATCTCGGAGACGCCCCCGCGAGACCCCCAATCGACGAACGTGCTGCCGCTCGCCAGCACGTCGGCGTTTCCCTGGGTGCCGGCGAAGAGGCGATCGCGGCGATCCGCCGTCCTGATGAGGGTCGCCCGACGGGCGGACCGGTCGAGGCGCAGCGTGATGACTCGCGAGCGCCGGCGGCCGCGCCGCTCGGAGTTGTCGAACAGGCGGAGCGTCCCGTCGACCTGCGCCTCGGCGTCGTGCTGGCGCGCGAAGGAGGCGCCGGGCCGGAGCGTGAAGTCGCTCTCCCTTCCGCCCAGCCGCCAGTCGATCGCCCCCGTCGCGCGGGTCACGCGGTAGACGCTGGACGTGTGCCGCGCCGAGACGACGATGCCGTCGTCGCCGTCGCGGGAGACCGAGTTGGCGTGGAAGTAGTCCCATGGAGACGGGCCGCGCCGCCGCCAGTCGCTCTCGTCCAGCCCGACGTTGCCGAGGCTGTGCCACTCGAAGAGCACGAGCCCGGTCGCCAGATCGATCTCCTGGACCACGCCGTCGACCACGTGCCCGTTCGTCGGCCCGCCGACGGAGCTCAGGTCGTAGCGGACCGCCTGGTAGGCGACCACGAGCGCCGTGCCCAGCGGCGTCAGGCGGAACTCGTGCAGGTCCATGGCGTACCCGTTGCCCGCGCGCACGCGCTTGAGGACTCGATAGGCCGAGTCCAGGACGAGACCCTCACCGCGACCCTGGCCGATCGAGGTGAAGCCCTGCCAGAAGGTCAGCGCGGGCCGGCCGCGATAGGGCTGGACGCGGACGTCGGCCACCGTCTGGCCGGACGGCATCGGCCGCCAGTACACGACGTGGCCCGACGGGCTGAGGATCTGCGCGCCGTCCTCGCCCTTGCGCGTGAAGAGCAGCTTCGGCCCGGCGAGGATCTCGGCGTCGGTGGCCTCGGGGCGCGCGACGTGGACGTCCCACGCCGGCGGGCGCAGGTCGGGCCGCGTGACCAGGTCCATCGTGCCGGCCGCGGCCCGCTTCCCGGGCCGGGTGTTCAGCGGCGCGTTCGCGACGAACCGGGCGACCCGGAACGAGTAGGGGCGGCTGCCGGCGCCCACCACGTCGAGGTCACCGGTGATCGTCACCCGCTCTCCACCCTCGAACGGCGCCGTGGGCACGAAGCTGGCGCCCTGCCCGTCGGAGTGCGCGGCCAGTCGCCCCGCGTGCCGGCCGGAGCGCGACCCGACGACCCTCAGGGACGCGAGACCGGCGGGCGCGATCCCGCGGAAGGAGATCTGCGTGCGCGGCGACGCGGTCTTGACGCCCGGCGACGGATAGGCCGAGACGAGCGGCCGGCCGCCCTGAGCGGCACGCCCGCCCGCGGCGCCGGCACCGGAGGGCAGGACCGCCGAAGCGGCCGCGGCAGCGGCGAGGACCCAGCCGATCCGCCCGGACCGGCCGCGATGCGTGATGGCGGAAGGCCTCGCCACGACGGGGGCATCATGACCCTCTCACCGGTCGGTGCTCAGGATCGCCCGTCTGGGGCCGGGTGACGACGCCCGACGTCAGCGCGTACGTCGCGAGCAAGTTCGCGGTCCGCGCGTTCAGCGAGTGCCTCCGCCACGAGCTGCGCGACCGACCCGGCATCGACGTGGCCACGATCCTCCCCCAGGCGGTCGACACGCCGATCTTCGGGCACGCAGCCAACTACGCGGGCGCGCGGTGCGGCCCATCCCCCCGATGATCGACCCGCACGAGGTCGCCCGCGGCATCGTGCGCTGCGCCCGGTCGCCCAAGCGCG
>JAXDHC010000470.1:0-6534 GCA_034664705.1 Solirubrobacteraceae bacterium | reverse complement strand
CGGCCGACGCCTCGCGCCTGCCGATGACCCTCCCCCGGCTGGCCGACAAGAAGCGCCTCGGCGAGCCGATCGTCATGGTCACCGCCTACGACTACCCGAGCGCCCGCGCCGCGGAGGCGGCGAACGTGGACCTCGTGCTGGTCGGCGACAGCGGCGCGATGACGGTCCTCGGCTACCCCTCCACGGTCGCCGTCGAGGTCGACGAGATGCTCGTCCTCGCCAAGGCGGCGCGCCGCGGCCTCACGACCCCGTTCCTGATCGTCGACCTGCCGTTCGGCTCCTACGAGGTCTCCGACGAGCAGGCCATCGCCACGGCGATGCGGTTCGTCAAGGAGGCGGGCTGCGACGCGATAAAGCTCGAGGGCGGCGGCCCGATGTCCGTGGCCCGCGCCCGCGCCATCGTCGGCGCCGGGATCCCCGTGATGGGCCACGTCGGGCTGACCCCGCAGACCTCGACCGCGCTCGGCGGCTACCGCGCGCAGGGCCGCACCGGCCAGGCGGCGGCGCGCATCGCCGCCGAGGCGCTCGAGCTGCGGGACGCGGGCTGCTTCTCGATCGTCTTCGAGGCGATGCCGAGCGCCGTGGCCGCGGAGATCATGCCGAAGATGCACGGGACGGTCGTGATCGGGATCGGCGCCGGGCCCTCGACCGACGGCCAGGTGCTGGTCTTCCACGACCTGCTCGGGATCCGCGACGGGCTCGGCGCGCGGTTCGTCAAGCGCTACGCCGACATCCAGGCCGAGATGAACGCCGGCGTGACCGCGTTCGCCGAGGACGTGCGCTCCCGACGCTACCCGGCGCCCGAGCACGACTACTCGATCGACCCCGAGGAACTGGAGCGATTCCGCACCGCGCGGAGCGGGTGACGGTCCGCCGGGCCTTCGGTCTAGACTCGGCGGCCATGGCCCGCCTGGGTGGCATCTTCAACTCCCGCGACCGGGAGTTCTTCGACATGTTCGAGGAGGCTGCGCGCAACGTCGTACGGGGCGCCGACCTCCTCGACCAGATGCTCGCCCATTTCCCGGACCGGGCCGACCTGGCGCGGGACATCGTGATCTGCGAGCAGGAGGGCGACCGGATCACGCATGACATCCATCACCGCCTGAACTCGACGTTCGTCACCCCGATCGACCGGGAGGACATCCTCGAGCTCACCTCCGACATGGACGACATCATCGACCTGATCGACGAGGTCGCCGACTACCTCGGGCTCTACAAGATCGAGGCGCCGATGGAGCAGTCCCAGCGGATGGCGCACATCCTGCTCCAGGCGACCCGCCAGATCGAGTCGGCCATGCCGCGGCTGCGCAGCTTCCAGGACATGTCGCACTTCACGGTCGAGGTGAACCGCCTCGAGAACGACGGCGACCGGATGAGCCGCAACGCGATCGCCTCGTTGTTCGACAACGGGATCGACCCGATGGTGGTGATCCGCTGGAAGGACATCTTCGAGCGCCTCGAGGAGGCGATCGACGCGTGCGAGCACGTGGCGAACACCCTCGAGGGAATCGTCATCAAGAACTCGTAGCCGGGGAAGCACGCCCCCCATGGACAGCGATCTGGTCCTGGTGATCGTCGTGGCCACCGCGCTGGCCTTCGACTTCACCAACGGCTTCCACGACACGGCCAACGCGATCGCGACCTCGGTCTCGACGCGCGCGATGTCGCCGCGGACCGCCGTCCTGCTGTCCGCGGTGCTGAACTTCGCCGGCGCGTTCATCTCGCTCGAGGTCGCGGCGACCGTCGCCTCGGGCATCGTGGACACCACCGCGGTGACCACCACCGTCGTGTTCGCGGGCCTCATCGGCGCGATCGTCTGGAACCTCGCCACCTGGTGGCTCGGCCTGCCGTCGAGCTCCTCCCACGCGCTGATCGGCGGGGTCGTCGGCGCCGCGTTCGCCGCGCAGGGCACCTCGGCGATCAAGGGCGACGGCATCGTCGAGAAGGTCCTCGTGCCGGCCGCCGTGGCGCCGCTGCTGGCCTTCGCGGTCGCCGCCATGGCGATCCTCATCTGCTACCGGCTCGTGGGCAACCTCCGGCCGGGCCCGGTCAACCGCGGCTATCGCCTCGGTCAGATCGTGACCGCCAGCATGTTCTCGCTCGCCCACGGCACGAACGACGCCCAGAAGACGATGGGGATCATCACGCTCGCGCTCATCGCCCACGGCGACCTGTCGGGCGACAACTTCAGCGTCCCCACCTGGGTCATCGTCTCCTCCGCGGCCGCGATCGCGCTCGGGACCTACACCGGGGGCTGGCGGATCATCCGCACGATGGGCAGCCGCATCATCAAGATGGATCCCGCACAGGGCTTCTCGGCCCAGGGCGCCGGGGCGGCCGTCGTCCTCACCGCCTCGCATCTCGGCTTCCCGCTGTCGACGACGCACGTGATCTCGGGCGCCGTGATGGGCGCCGGTGCCGCGAAGCGCCTCTCGGCCGTCCGCTGGGGCCTGGCCGGCAACATCGTGCTCGCGTGGGTGCTGACCCTCCCCGCCGCCGCGATCATCGGCGCGCTCGTCTACGGGATCACCTCGATCTTCGGCGACGGCGCGCTCGGGCCGCTCATCGTGTCGTTCTCGCTGATCGGCGTCATCGCCGCGATCTTCGGGCGCCGGCTGGCGCAGACCCGGGTGGTCCCCGCAGAGGGATGATCGCGGCGATCGACAGCGGGAAGCTCTTCGAGCTCGTGTGGGCGGCGGCGATCGCCGGCGTCTTCGTCGCGATCTGCTTCTCGCTCGTGATCGTCGGCGTCACACGGGTGTCGGACTGCCGGCGCAACGACCGCTCGCTGGCCGCAGCGGCCTACGGCCTCCTGTCCGTGCTGGCCCTCGTGGGCTTCCTGGGCAGCGCGGTGTTCGGCATCAGCGTCATCGCGTCCAAGTAGCCCGGTCCAGGCGTCAGCGCTCGCGCAGGCCCCGCGCCAGCGCGCCGACCATCCGCTCGAAGCTCGCGTCGAGCTCCACGGGCAGCCCGAAGCCACCGGCGGCCTCCAGGCTCACGAAGCCGTGCAGGGCGCTGCGCACGGCGCGGGCGGCGTGAATGGCGTCGTCGCCCTCGAGGCCGTAGCCGCGCAGGATCGCGAAGAGCACCCCGACGGCCGTCCCGGCCGCGGCGGCCAGCTCGGCGTCGAGCTCGTCGGGGGCGCGCTGGGCGGCGGCGTACCGGCCGGGGTGCCCCTGCGCGTACGCGCGATACGCGTGCGCCATCGCGACGAGCGCGTCGTCGCCGGCGCGCCCGACCGCCGCATCGCGCAGCACGGCGGCGAGCTCCTCCATGCCGCGCAGCGCCAGCCGGCGGCGCACGTCGTCGAGGCTCTGCACGTGGTTGTAGAGCGACGGGGTGCGGACCCCCACCGCGGACGCGATCGCCGCGAGCGTCAGGCCCTCGAGCCCCTCGCGGTCGGCGATGTCCGCAGCGGCGCCGACCACCGCCGCGGTGCTCAGACCGGCGCGCGCCACCGGGCTAGCGGCTCCCGCCGCGGCCGAGGCCCGCGGCGCCGCGGGCGATCGCCGCGTCCATCGCCGCCCCCGGGTCCTCCACCACACGCCCGTGACCGACGGCGAGCCGGGCCGGCTCCAGCGCGCGCAGCGCCTCCGCGCTGCGCTGGGCCGTGGCCCGATCCCAGGTGGCGAACGCCGGCAGGGGGAACCGCGGGTTCACGCGGCTCGTCGTCGCCACTCCGCCGAGGGTGGAGAAGGCGTCCGCGGCGATCAGCGTCCGGTCGCGCGTGTCGACCAGCGCGATCTGCCCCGGGGTGTGGCCCGGCGCCGGGACCACCTCCAGCGAGCCGACCAGGTCCCCGGCGTGCAGCTCGCGGCCCGGACGGGTCCGGACCTTCGGGTAGCCGCCGCGGAGCTTCGCCTGCGGCTCGCCCGTCTCGAGCGTGTGATCGCCGGCGAGGATGCGCGCCTCGCGCGCGGAGACCGAGATCTCTGCGTCGGGCAGCTCCGCGGCGAGCGCGTCCAGCGAGCCGACGTGGTCGCCATGGGCGTGCGTCAGCACGATGCGCACGATCGGCGCGCCGAGGTCGCGGGCCGCCTGGAGGACGGCGCCGGCGCTGCGCGGCACCATCGTGTCGACGAGCGTCAGGCCGTCGTCCTCGGGGACCAGGTAGGCGTTCACGCTGGCAAGGCGCGTGAGGCGGACGAGGTTCGGGGTCTCGCGGTGCGTCTGCATGGCTCGGGCTCCGTGACTAGTAGGCGTAACTTGAAAGCTAATACAATTAGTCTAGCGGCTGCGGGCTGCGTGACGCAAGCCCCACGCCGGCGAGCGTCTACGGAGCGGCGGCCGGCGCGGCGAACGCGATGGACCGCAGCACGCGCGCCGGCGCGCCGGCGGCGATCGATCCGGGCGGGACGTCGGTGGTCACCACGCTGTTGGCGCCGATCACGGACCGGTCGCCGATCGTCACGCCGCTGGTGACGACGACGTTCGCGCCGCACCAGACGTTGTCCCCGAGGCGCGTGGGCCCCTTGCTGGTGAAGCCCTGCCAGGTGACCGGCACGTCCGCGTCGTCGAAGCGGTGGTTGGCGTCCGTCACGAAGCAGCCGTTGGCGAGCATGCAGTGGCTGCCGATCTCGACGAGCGCCGTCGAGGCGACCATCACGCCGATGTTGAGGAACGTGCCCTCGCCGATCCGGACGCGCGCCGCGCCGGGCGCCGTGATCCACACGTTCGGCTCCAACAGCGTCCCGGAGCCGATCTCGAGGCGTCCCTCGCGCAGCGCCTCGAGGACGTTGCCGTGGACCGGCCAGCGCACGAACGCCTCGCGCCGGGCGAACTGCCAGTGGATCCGCGCGCGGTTCCAGGGCAGCGAGTTGCGCTCGTACCAGCGCCACTTCTGCCACCAGAGGCGGGCGCGGCGCGCGTCCATGAGCGGTGTGTCCACGGACGGGATCTTCCCCTGCCGCAGACGGGGGAAGCAGCGGCGTCCGTGCCGCGCTGCCCCACGGCCCGCGTATGACCTCCGCCGGCTCCCGAGGCGCCGCGCCGGCGAGCGGGCCAGCACTCCCCACGGCCAGGCGGGCTCTAGCGCTTGTAGCGGTTGACGACGCTCTCGCAGTTGCGCGTGGCGGCGCGCTTGCGCCCGACGTAGACGACGTCGTAGCCGGGACCGCAGTCGATGCTCACCGTGGCGCTGACGACGGCGTAGACCTGGTCGTTGCCGGGACCGCCCTGCACGCGGTTGCGGCCCTTGCCGCGCAGCCGGATCTCGTCGTTGCCGGCGCCGCCGAGAATCGTGTTCGTGTACTCGCCGCCCTGGAGGAAGTCGTCGCCGTCCTCGCCGACGATGTGGTTCGTGCCGCGGCCGCCGTAGATGGTGTCGTTGCCGAAGCCGCCCTCGAGCCGGTCGCGCGAGCCGCGGCCGTTGGACTCGCGCCGGTGCTCGCCCCAGATGACGTCGTCGCCGCCGTCGCCGAGGATGTGGTCGGAGCCGTCGTCGCCGTTCAGCGTGTCGTTGCGATCGGTGCCGCGCAGCGAGCCGCCGCCCGCGCCCGTGAATCGCGTGATGCCCTTGGCGGGGTCCAGGATCGCGGGCGCCTCGGTGATCGTCTCGCAGGTGGCGAACCGCCCGTTCCGCACGTCCTGGGCGTTGGAGATCCCGCCCTTGGCCTCGTACGGGTTGATGATGAGCGTGTCGTTGCCCTCGCCGCAGTCGACGCTGCCGACCGCGCCGCCGCTGTTGGCGTACACGATGTCGTCGCCGGGGCCCGCGGTGATCACGTCCGCGCCCGTGTCGGGGTAGATCACGTCGCTGCCCGGACCGCCGTCGATCTGGTCCCCGCTGGCGCCGCCGCGCAGCAGGTCGTCGCCGTCGCCGCCGCGGATGACGTCCGGCGCGGCGCCGCCGTCGATCGCGTCGTTGCCGGGGCCGCCGTCGAGGTCGTCGTGGCCGAAGCCGCCGAACAGGCGGTCGTTGCCGTCCTGGCCCGCGAGCTTGTCGTCGCCGGAGGCGCCGTCGAGGAGGTCGTCGCCGCCGTTGCCCAGCGCCGTGTCCGGGCCGGTCTGCCCGTAGAGGCGGTCGGGGCCGGGGCCGCCGCTGAGATGGTCGGCGCCCTCGACGCCGTAGAGCGTGCCGCCGAGCGCCGCGGTGACCCGCAGGCGGTCGGGGCCGGGCAGGCCGTACTTGGGCTTGCCGGGGCTGGCGGGCAGCGCCGGGATCACCGGGGCGACCGGCAGGCCGGCCACCGACGGGATGGCCCAGGCGACCGGAAGGTCGGTGGGCAGCGCCCCCGCGACGGGCGTCAGCGCGGCCGCGGCGACCGGCGCAGCGGGCGTGGGCGCCTGGGCGGCCGCCGGGCCGGCGCCGAGCGCGGTGATCACGCCGGCGAGCAGAAGGATGAAGCGAGGGCGAAGAGAGGGCACACGAGGTTGATCGGACGGCAGGGCACGGTCTTGAATCCGCCGATCGGCGGAGTCGCGCGCGCCCGCGCGCGCTCGCGCGTGGAGGCTCCGGGCCGGCCGTCCTCCATGCCCGCCGGGCGGCCGGGCGGGGCTCTGCAGGCGAGCTTGCAGGTCGACGGAACTCCGCCG
>JAXDHC010000469.1:0-7854 GCA_034664705.1 Solirubrobacteraceae bacterium | reverse complement strand
CCTGGATCTCGCCGACGAGCCCGGCGATCGACGCGGCCGCCGACTGCGACTCCTCGGCCAGCTTGCGGACCTCCTCGGCCACGACGGCGAACCCACGGCCCTGCTCGCCGGCGCGAGCGGCCTCGATCGCCGCGTTCAGCGCCAGCAGGTTCGTCTGCTGCGCGATCCCGGTGATCGTGGCGACGATGCCCTCGATCTGCTCGGACTTCGCCCCCAGCCCGCGGATGGCGTCGGTCGCGTGCAGCGAGCTGTCACGGACCGCGGCCATCGCCTCGGAGGCGCGCGCGACGGCGCCCGCGCCCTCCTCGGCGACCGAACGCGCCGACACGGCGGCCTGCGCGGTCTCCTGCGCCGTCCGGGCGCTCACGCCGCTGGCCGTCGCGACCTCCTCGCTGGCCAGCTTGGCCTGCTCGACCGCGCGCACCTGGCGCTCCGCGCCCTGCGCGACCTCGCCCACGGCCGACGCGATCTCACCGACGGCGCGACCGGCCTCCTCCGACGTCGTCGCCATCTGCTGCGACGCCGCCGACAGGGTCTGCGCCGACTCGGACACGCTGCCGACGAGGCCGCCGAGCTGCGCGCGCGTCTCGTTGTACGCCGCGATCGACTGCACGGTCCTGGCCTGGATCTCGTTGAAGGCCCGCCCCACGTCGCCGACCTCGTCGCCGGCCGGGTCGTCGATCGCCGGCGTCGCGGCGACGGCGGCGACGGTCAGGTCGCCCTTGGCCATCGCCTGGATGCCGTCCTGCAGGCCCGTGATGCAGGCGTCGCGCAGATGGGCCAGGCGCTCGACGACGACCCGCAGCGGGCGCACGACGGAGCGCACCACGACGGTCGCCAGCGCGGCGGCGGCGATCAGGGCGAGCAGCGCGGCGATGACGATCGTCCGGCGTGCGCCGGCGGCGGTCGCGGCCGTGAGCTGCTTGGCCTCGGTCACCTCACGGTCGACCTCGCGGGCCAGCGTGTCGCCGGTCCGGGTCACGGCCTGCTCGGCCGGGACGACCTGCCGCAGGTAGAAGTCGCGCGAGCCGTCGCGCGCCTCGGCGTTGCCGACGGTCTCGGCGCGCGAGCGGCGCAGCGCGGTCGCGTAGGCGGCGGCGAACCGGCCGCGGGCGGCCTCGAAGCGGGCGAGCGCCGGGCGCGCGGACGGGTCGTCGAGCGACGCTCGAAGGCCCTTCAGGTCGGCCGCGTTGGCCTTGGCCAGCGCGGCCACCTGGGCGGCGACGGCGTCCTGCGCCTTCAGGTCGCCGTCGTAGACGTAGAGATGGGTGACGGTCAGGGCCGACGCGCGCTCGACGCGCTGCTGCACGGTGAGCACGTGCTCGAGCGAGACCACGTCGTGGTCGGCCATCGCGCGGGCGTCGGCGTTGAGGGCGCTCATCCTCGACACCGAGATGGCGGCGATGACGGCGAGCGCGAGGATCACGACCGCGAAGGCGATGCCCAGGCGGTACGCGAGCCGGAGGTCGTTGAAGCGGGACACTGCTTCCTCCATGGATGTTGTTCGGGACGGCCGGCGTCCGTGCCGGCAACCCCTGTCATCGACCGCGGAGGCGGCAGGTTGAGCGTCGCCGAACGACTGCGGCCCCGCCCGGGAGATCCGGGCGGGGCCGCGTGAAGGAAGAGCCTGTGGTTTCGATTGCGACGGGACGTCGCGGCGCGCCGGCCGGGGCGGCGCCGGAGGGACGGCCCTACGCCAGCGCCGTGGCGAGCGCGCGGGCCACGCGCTCGGGGGCGAACGGCTTGACGACGAAGTCCATGGCACCGAGCTTCATCGCCTGAAGCGCCTTCTTCTCCTGCCCGAGGGCGGAGCACATGACGACACGGGCCGACGGATCGGCGGCCATGATGTCCGCAAGCGCGGTCAGGCCGTCCTTCTCCGGCATCGTGATGTCGAGGGTCATCGCGTCCGGGCGAAGCTCCCGATAGCGCGCGACGGCCTCGACGCCGTTGCACGCCTCGCCGACCACCTCGTGGCCGGCCTGGGCAATCGCCTCGCCGACGACCATCCGCATGAACACGGCGTCGTCGGCGACGAGGATCCGAGCCATCTCGTTCGAGCGGTCCGGGCGCGCCGGCCGGCTAGGCCAGGGCCTTGCCGACGGCCTCGATGACGCGGTCCGGCTGGAACGGCTTGACGACGAAGTCCTTGGCGCCGAGCCTGATGGCCTCGAGGACCTTCGACTCCTGGCCGAGGGCCGAGCACATGACGACCTTCGCCGACGGATCGGCGGCCATGATGTCCGCCAGGGCGGCGAGGCCGTCCTTCTCGGGCATCGTGATGTCGAGGGTCATGAGGTCGGGCTGCAGCGACTGGAACTGCGCGACGGCCTCGATGCCGTTGCCGGCTTCGCCGATGACCTCGTGGCCGCCCTTCGCGAGGGCGTCGCTGACCATCTTGCGCATGAAAGCGGCGTCGTCGACGACGAGAACGCGTGCCATTGAAATCTCTTCCTTCCTTGCTCGGGTGGGCGTGCGGATCCGGCGGATCCGGACGCAGTCACGTGATCGGCCGGAGGACGGCCGCCTTGAGGGCGCCGGCGCTAGACGGCGACCGGCTCTCCCTCGACGAGGGTCTCGATCTGCACGGCCCAGTCGCCGCCGTCGGAGACGACGAGCCGGCCGGTCGCGAAGCGCATGCCGTTGACGTACAGGTCGACGGGCTCCTCCGCGTCGCGGTCGAGCTCGAGCACGGCCCCGGCCGGTGTCCCGACCAGGTCGCCGATGGGCATGCTGCGGCGCCCGAGCTCGGCCCACACGCGCACCGGGATCGCGCGCAGGGACTCGTCGAGCCCGGGAGCTCCGCCCCCGGCGTCCCCGGAGGGCTCGCTGAGGTACTCGGCACCCATCTCGTCGAGCGCGCGGGTCATGCGGATCACGAAGGCGTTGGGGACCAGCTGGATGAGCCGGCACGGCGCCCCGAAGATGGTGAACACGGCGCTCGTGACGTGCGCGGCGCCGTCGTGGCCGTCCAGGGCATGGTCGAGCGACTCGAGCACGCGCGTGTCCGGCGGCGCGATCTCGACCTCGGTGCCCAGCACGGCGCTCGTCGCGTGGGCGCCCGCGGCCATCATCTGGTTCATGGCCTCGCCGACGGCCGAGAGCTCGAGCTCGGTGAGCCCGGTCGCCTCGTCCTCGGGCGGGGCCTCGCCCATCATCGCCGCGGCCATCGCGCGGGCGGCGGTCAGCGGCATCACGAAGATGTTGCCGCCGGTCACGCCGTCGACGTAGGAGACGCTCGTGGCGACGGCGGGCGTCGCCACGGCCTGAAGCGGCTGGCTGCCGTTCGGGACGATCACGACCGGTCCGCCCTCGGCGGCCCCCGGCGCGAACATCTCCATCACGCCGACGACGGCTTCGCTCGTGGACTCGCCGAGCCGGATCAGGGCGTCGTCGACGTTCATCGGACATCCTCCACGGTGCCGAGGACCTGGACGGCGCGGCGGATGCCGCTCCGTCCCGGGCGCGCGCGGTGCACCGGCACCGCGTCCGCGTACACGGTCACGCCGGCCTCGGCGGAGCGGTCCAGGCGAACGACGTCACCGGGCTTGAGGGCGAGCACCTGCTCGACGGACATCTGGGTGTCGGCGACCTCGGCGCGCATGGTGATCTGCACCGCGCGCAGCGCCGCGCCGATCGCCGCGCCGGAGTGGGTGTCGCCCTCGTCGGCCGCGCCGTCGCGCTGCGAGAACGCATCGGCGACCGGCGCGATGGCGGCGTAGGGCACGAGCAGGGTCAGGGTCGACGACGTCCGGGCGATGCGGGCCTCGACGGTGAGCGCGAGCGTCGGCTCGCTGAACGGCGCGACCTGCGCGTTCTCCATCGTGCCCTCGAGCCCGCCGAGCGACAGCTCGACGTCGGCGACGTCCTGCCAGATCAGCGAGAGCTGGCCGAGCATGGTCCCGAAGAGACGGCGCGCGAGCGCCCAGTCGATCTCCGTGAGCCGGCGCTCCTTGGGCGTCTGGTCGGGCGCGGCGCCGAGCAGCGACTCGATGCCGCACAGGACGAACGGCAGCTCGGCCGTGAAGAGCATGCGGGTCTCGATCGGCGCGACGTCGACGACGGCCGCGACCGAGCCGGCCGGGACCTGCGCCTGCGCGCTGGACCACGTGAGCTGGCTGGAGGCGATGACCTCCAGCTCGATGGGCACGCGCAGCTCGGCCGACAGGCGCGTCGACGCGGTGCGGCAGAAGCTCTCGAGCGAGCGGCCCAGGCGCCGTTCCTGATCGGCGGTGAACTTCGTCGGGCGCTCGAAGTTGACGGTGCGCAGCCGCGGGGAGCGCCGCTGCGCGGGCGCGGCGGCGTCGTCGGGCAGCTCGCCGCGCTTCGCGGCGTCGACGAGCGCGGCGATCTGCTCGGGCGTGAGCGTCTGCGCGCTCATCGCCGGCCTCCGGCGAGCAGCTCGATCTCGGCGCCGCCGGCCTCCTTGCTGACGACCGCGCCACCGGGGAAGACGCGCACGGTGCGGCCCTTGGAGCCTCGCGTCTCGGCGGCGACGATCGGGATGCGCTCGACGGCGAGCATGCCGCGGACGGCGGCCTCGTTGCGCACGCCGATGTCGAGCGCGCCCCCGCCCAGCGAGAACATCTGCGCCCCGCCGACGAGCACGGCCTTCAGCGACGTCCGGGCGGTCCCGAGCGCGACGGTCCGCGAGACCAGCTCGGGGACCGCGAGGTCGGCGAACTTGCCCGGTGGACCACCGGCGCCGATGGCCTCGGGCAGCATCACGTGGGCCAGCCCCGCGATGCCGCGGCGCTGGTCGACGAGCGCAAGGCCGATGCACGACCCCAGGCCGATGGACAGCAGCACCTCGCCAGGTGTCGACGACACCGCGATCTCCCCCATCCGGACGGCAATCTCGGTGAGGGTGGGGGTCATGCCTCGACGCCCATGCGGGCGAGGATCTCGTCGACGCCGCCGGCAGCGGGGAGCAGCAGGAACGACAGCGAGCAGGACTCGCCCTCGACGCGCAGCTCGGAATCCAGGATCAGGGCCGTGTCGGTCGCCTCGGCGCGATGCGCGAGGACCGTCGAGACGATCGCGGCCAGCATGTCGGTGACCGCCTGCGGCGGCGTGAGGTCGAGCTCGAGGCCGGTCATCATGCCGAGCGAGCCGATGTACGACGCGCCGAGGATGTTGCCGATCTCGGCGAGCGCCGACTGGCCGACCTCCGTGCCGGCCTCGACGCCGAGCATCCCGCAGAGCGTGTCGGCGTCCGGCGTCGGGAAGACGAGCAGGACCACGGCGTCGAGATCGCCGGAGAGCGGGATGACGACGCCGGTGACGTCGTCCTCGGCGGAGCCGACCGCCTCGACGGCCTCGGCGAGCGGCAGCGCGAGCGCGTTCGGCACCGAGATGTCCACGGACCGGCCGAGCATCTGGGAGAGGGCCGTCCCGGCCGTGCCGGAGCCGATGTTCGCCAGCTCTCGCAGGGCGTCGAGCTGGTTGCTGGTGTAGGAGATGGGGCTCATTGGGTCAGGTCCTTTCAGGCTCAGGCGGCGATTCGGGGCGCGCGAGAGGCCCCAGAGGTATCGACCGCATCGCAGTCGACGATGAGGGCAATCCGTCCATCGGAGAGCACGGCGCCGCCGGAGACCGCGGCGCGGTTGGCCACGTCGGGCGGCAGCGGGCGCGTGACCAGCTCGCGCTGGCCGACGAGGTGGGTGACGGCAAGGGCGAGGCGCCGGTCCTGGCCGCGGACGATGACCGCGTGCTCGGCGTCGGCGGACTGCCTGCCCCCCAGCGCCAGGGCGCCGTCGAGCACCGGCAGCACGCCGTCGCGCAGGACGAGCATGCGCTGGCCGGCGACGGAGCGGACGGTCTGGTCGGCGAGGCGCAGCGTGCGCTCGACGCGGTCGAGCGGGATGGCGAACGGCTGGCCGCCGGCCTCGACCAGCAGCGCGGCCATGATGGCCAGCGTCAGCGGCAGCCGGATCTGGGCGGTGGTGCCCTGCCCGAGCTCGGACGTGAGGGTGACCTCACCGCCCAGCTCGCGGATGATCGTGCGCACGGCGTCCATGCCGACGCCGCGGCCGGAGATGTCGCTCGTGACCTCGGCGGTCGAGAACCCCGCGGCGAACAGCAGCTCGGCCGCGCCCTTGCCGTCCAGCGTGGCCGCGGTCTCGGCGGTGATCAGGCCGCGCTCCACGGCGCGACGCCCGACCTTCACGGGATCGATGCCCCGGCCGTCGTCGCGGACCTCGATGACCACGTTGCCGCCGGCGTGGCGGGCGGAGATCTCGAGCGTGCCGACCTTCGGCTTGCCCGCCTTCGCGCGGTCCTCCGGCCCCTCGAGGCCGTGGTCGAGCGAGTTGCGGATGAGGTGGACGAGCGGGTCGCCGAGCTCCTCGACGACGGTGCGGTCGAGCTCGGTGTCCTTGCCGACGAGCTTGAGCTCGACGTCCTTGCCGAGCTTGCTCGACAGGTCGCGGACCAGCCGCGGGAAGCGCATGAACACGGCGTCGACGGGGATCATGCGGACCTGCATGACCATCGCCTGGAGGGCCTGCGACGAGCGCGTGAGCTCCTGCATCGCCTGGCTGAGGCCCGGGACGTCGGCCTGCGCGGCGAGCGACTCCACGAGCGTGCGGTGCACGACCAGCTCGCCCATGCTGTGCATGAGCTGGTCGAGGCGCTCGGCGTCGACGCGGACCGTGGCGGCCGCCTTCTTGTGGCCCGCGGGGCGCTCGGCGGCCGGAGCCGCGACCGGCTCGTCGGCGACGGCCTCGACGAGCTCGACGACCTCGGCGGGCGCGGCCGGCTCGGCGCCGGCCTCGGCGATCGTGGCGCCGGAGACGTCGGGCACGCCGCGGACGGTCGTGAGCACCGCCTCGTCGTCGTGGTCGGACGCCAGCCACACCTCGACCGCGCGGCCGTCGAAGCCCTCCACGTGGTCGGCGCGCGGCACGGACCCGAGCACCTCACCGTGCTCGCCGAGCGCGGAGAGCACCATGTAGGCGCGCACCGACGGCATCAGCGCGTCGTCGGCGAGGCTCGCGGTGACGTGCACGACGCGGCGGTCACCGGCCGCCTCGACGATGGCGGCGACGTCCGGGCGGGCGTCGGCGCCGGCGCCGGCGTCCGCCCCGGGGGCGCGCACCAGCGCCTGCAGGCGCTCGTTCAGCGCCGCCGGGTCGAGGTGCTCGGTGCCGTCGGCCTCGATGCTGTCGACGGCCGCCTCGAGCGCGTCGAGGCACTCGAGCAGCACGTCGATCGCAGCGCGGTCGAGGCCGCCCTTGCGCTGCTTGAGCAGCTCGAAGACGTCCTCCATGTTGTGGGTGAGGGCGGCCATGCCCTCGAAGCCCATGGTGGCGCTCATCCCCTTCAGGGAGTGCGCGATGCGGAAGATCTCGTCCACCGTCTCACGATCGTCGGGCGTCTCCTCGACGCGGACGACGGCGAGGTTCAGCTCCTGGAGGTGCTCACGCGCCTCGGCCAGGAACATCGGGAGGTACACGGCGGTGTCCATCAGCTCTTCCGGTAGGTGAAGGGGTGGGTGGGGGTGAGGCCGATGTCCTGCGGCGTGCTCACGCGCTCGGTGGCCCCGATGATCAGGTAGCCGCCGGGGCGCAGCGCCTGCGCGAGGCGGGCGTGGAGGGCGTCGCGGACGTCGTCGTTGAAGTAGATGACCGTGTTGCGGCACATCACGAGGTCGTAGGCGCCCAGCCGCGGGCGGACCCTGAGCAGGTCGCCGACCTCGAAGCGGGTGATGGCGCGCAGCTCCCGGCGCGCCTCGTAGCCGCCGTCGGGCAGCTTCTGAAACCAGCGCTCCATGACGCCGGGCGGGGTGGCCCGCGCGTCGGCCGAGCTGAACCGCGCGCCGAGCGCCTTCTCGATCATCCGCTCGTCGATGTC
>JAXDHC010000468.1:0-2878 GCA_034664705.1 Solirubrobacteraceae bacterium | reverse complement strand
CCAGCCGCTGCCGACGGGCGGCCCGCCGCGGCTGCTCGCCGCCGGCATCGGCGCCGTGGCCCTCGTGGTCGGCGTGATCGTGGTCGTCGATGCCCTCAGCCGCTGAGCGTCCGCCGGAGCCCGGGCTCGCGCCGCAGCGCACGGCGCTCGCCTGGCAGCGGATGGCGCTCGGGTTCATCTCGCTCGGCGCGCTGACCCTCGGCCTCGCCGCGCATGGCGACGCGCCGTGGATGCTCGCGCCGGCGGGGGCGCTGCTGGCCGCCGGCGCCGGGCTGTGGCGGTACGGCCGCGCCCGCGCGCGGGACACGGGCGGGCCGCCGCACGACCACGCGCGGGCCATCCGATGGCTGACCGCCGCGACGGTGACGACCGCGGTGCTCGCCGCCGTCCTGGCCGTCGTCGGGTCCGCCTAGGACCCCTCGTACGTCGCGATCGCGGCCGTCATCCGGTCCTGCAGCTGGTGCGCGCGCGAGATCCGCCGCGTCGACATGAGGAACGCGAAGCCGACGGTGCGCCCGGCGGTCGTCGTGCACACGCCGGCCAGGGTGCTGTCGGCGCGCAGCGTGCCGGTCTTCACCCGGCAGCGATCCTGCGCGGGGGTGCCGCGCATGCGCCGGCGGATCGTCCCCGTGCGGCCCGCCACGGCGAGCGACGCCTCGAAGGCCGGGCCGACGGGCTGGTCGTGCATCTGGTCGAGGAGCAGGACGACCTGGCGCGGCGACGTGCGGTTCGCGCGCGACAGCCCCGACCCGTCGACGATCTGCGGCGCGATGCCGAGGGCCGCGAGCTGTGCGCGGACGACGGCGCCGCCGGCCGGCGTCGTGCCCGCCCCGCCGAACCGCGCGCCGAGGCCCTTGAAGAGCATCTCGGCGTCGAAGTTGTCGGACGGCACGTTGATCTGGCGGACGAGCTCGGCGATGGGCGGCGACTGCGCGGCCGCGAGCTCCTGGGCCTCGGGCGGCGCGACGCCGGCGAAGGACGGACCGTCGACGCCGACGTCGATCGCCCGCAGCGCCTTCGCCAGGCGGCGCGCCGCCTCGCGGGCGGGCGCGCCGTCGCGCGAGAACCCGTTGGCGACCGACACGGCGCTCAGAACGCCGCCGATGTCGCGGTCGTACGCGAAGCCGGTGCGCGCGGAGCCGCGCAGTCCGTCGAAGAGCGACTCGTCGCCGAGCACCGATCCCGCGACGCGCACGATGCCGCGGGCGGCGAGCGCGGCGGCGAGCTCGTCGATCTGCGGCTGGCCGAACGTGGGATCGCCGGCGCCGTGGAGGTACAGGTCGCCGCGCCACACGCCGAGCTCGTCGATCGCGCCCGTCGCGAGGACCTGCGTGCGCAGGCGCTCCTCGGGGCCGAAGCGCAGCAGCGCCGTCGACGTGGTGTAGAGCTTCTCCACGGACGCCGGCGGCCGGCGCACCGTCTCCTTGTGGGCGTAGAGCGTCTCGCCGGTGTCGAGGTCGCGGACGTAGGCGCCGGCGAAGGTGCCGGCGAGCGCCATCTCGCGCGAGAGGGAGGCGCGCAGCGCGGGGCGATCGAGCGCGCGCGCGGCCGGGGCGACGACGAGGAGGGCGAGCGCGGCGAGCACGCACGCGAGGAGGGGGCGCCGGACGGCTGGCCGGGCGTGAGCGAGGACGGGCACGATGCCCGGAACACCGGCGGCGCCCCGAAGGAGCGCCGCCCGCGCCGGGGGTCCTACAGCGGCATCTTGCTGCGGCCGCGGCGCCCCGCCGAGGCGCTCTTGTTGGCGGCCTTGTTGGAGCTGTCGAATGGCTTGCGCAGCCATCGGCCCAGCGGCCCGGGCGCCTTGCCCGCTGTGTTGCCGCCGGCGCCGAACACCCGGTTGACCCCCGACTGCGGCTTGGACGACAGCCGCGGCGCGAGGAACCCGAGGATCAGCAGCACGATGCAGATGGCCGCGACGATCGCAATGGTCATGCGCTGGACGTACCCGCGGGGGAGGCGCCCGACGCGCGGCTACTCGTCGTACAGCCGCGCGAAGCGCTCCGCGTACTTGTCGGCGACGACGGTGCGCCTGACCTTCAGCGTGGGCGTCAGCTCGCCGGTCTCCTGCGACAGGTCGTGATCGAGGATGAAGAAGCGCTTGACCTGCTCGGCGCGCGCGTAGCGCTCGTTCACGCGGTCCAGCTCGGACTGGATGAGGGCGTGGACGAACGGATGCGCGCAGAGCGCGGGGACGGAGGTGTCCTCGATGCCCTGCTCTCGCGCCCACGGGACCACCTGCTCGGCGTCGAGCGTCACGAGCATCACCGGGTACGGGCGCCGGTCGCCGTGCATCACGGCGTGCGAGACCCAGCGCGACTGCCTGAGGTCGTTCTCGAGGTTGGCCGGCGTCAGGTTCTTGCCGCCGGCCGTGATGATGATGTCCTTCTTGCGCCCGGTGAGGAACACGTAGCCGTCCCCGTCGATCCGCGCGAGGTCGCCCGTGTGCAGCCAGCCGCCGTCGAGCGCGCGGCGGCTCGCGCCGTCGTCGCCGTGGTAGCCCGCGAAGATGTTCGCCCCGCGCAGGAGCAGCTCCCCGTCGGCGGCGACGCGCGCCTGCACCCCGGGGAGCGGCCGGCCCACGGATCCGAAGCGATGGTGGGCGATGGTCGACGAGGTCGACACGGTGGCGGTCTCGGTCAGGCCGTAGCCCTCGAGCACCGGGACGCCGCAGCCGTAGAAGAACTCCAGGATCTCCGGCGCGATCGGCGCGGCCCCGGAGACCGCCTGCCTCAGCCGGCCGCCGAACACCGCGCGGATCTCGCGGAACAGCTGCGCGTCGGCCTGCTCGAACGGCTCCATCAGGGCGGGCGGGACGTCGGCGCCGCGCGCCTGCAGGTCGCGCACCTGCACGCCGAGGCGCGCCGCGGCCCGCATC
>JAXDHC010000467.1:0-10759 GCA_034664705.1 Solirubrobacteraceae bacterium | reverse complement strand
ACGTCGAGACCTCGTCGAGCGGGATGGCGTCGAAGGCGATCCGCATGTCGTCGATCGAGTCGATGGCCACGCCGGTCCGGCCGACCTCGCCGAGGCAGCGCGGGTTGTCCGAGTCCAGGCCGAGCTGCGTCGGCAGGTCGAACGCCATGCTCAGGCCGGTCGAGCCCTTGGAGAGCAGGTACCGGTACCGCTCGTTGGACTCCTTCGCGCTCGCGTAGCCCGCGTACTGGCGCATCGTCCACTGCTGCTTGCGGTACATGTCCGGGTGGACGCCGCGCGTGTAGGGCTCCTCGCCCGGCGCGCCGAGGCGCTCGGCGAGGTCCGGCGGGAGGTCGGCCTCGGTGTAGACCGGCTTCACTTCGATGCCCGAGTCGGTGAAGCGGCGCGGGTCGCCAGGCCCGACGATCGGCGCGACGGTGAGGCGTTCCTCGGTGGCCATGGTCTGCAGGTTACGCTCTGAACCCATGACGCTCGGGGTGACAGGGGTCAGCGAGCTCGTGCTCGAGGTGGTCGACCTCGAGCGCGCCGAGCGCTTCTACTCCGAGGTGCTCGGCATGCCGGTCGTCGAGCGCTGGAAGGACCGCGAGGCGGTCTGGGTGATGGCCGGCGACCGCACGCGGATCGGCCTCTGGCGCCCGCAGGTCGGCCTCGCCGGCGGCCGCGGGGGTGTGCACGTGCACTACGCGATGCACGTGCCGCCCGACCGCTACGACGCGGCCGTCGCCGCGCTGCGCGAGCGCGGGCAGCAGGTCGTGGAGCATGCGTTTCCCAACTACGAGGACAGCCGCGCCGTGTACGTCGACGATCCCGACGGCAACGTCGTGGAGCTCTGGACGTACGACGTCGCCAACCACCTGAGATGAAGATCACCGTCCGCCTCTTCGCCATGCTCCGCGAGCGCGCCGGCAGCGACCGCGTCGAGCTCGACCTGCCCGACGGCGCGCGGGTCGCCGACGCGCTCGCCGCCGTCGACCACCTCGCGGGCGGCCTGTCGCTCGTCATGGCCGTCAACCGCGAGTACGCGGCGACCGACCAGCGCCTCGAGCCGGGCGACGAGCTCGCACTGATCCCGCCGGTCAGCGGGGGCGCGACGACCGCGCCGCACGTCGCCCTGCGCGCGGAGCCGCTGTCGCTCGACGCGCTCTATGCCCGCGTGCGCGACCCGCGGGCGGGCGCCGTCGTGACCTTCTCCGGCGTCACGCGCGAGGTCGGCTGGCTCGACTACGAGGTCTACGCCGAGATGGCGATCGAGCAGATGCAGGCGATCGTGGCCGCGGCGATCGAGCGCCATGGCCTGTGCGCGGCGGCGGCCGAGCACCGCACGGGCCGCGTGCCGCTGAGCGAGCCGTCCGTCATCGTCGCCGCGTCGGCGCCCCACCGCGGCGAGGCCTTCGCCGGCGCGCGCGAGATCATCGACGCGATCAAGGCGATCGCGCCGATCTGGAAGGCCGAGGAGGGCGAGTGGGTCGAGGGGGCGCCGCCGCCCGCCCCCTGAGGCCGTCGCGGCGGCGGGTCAGTGCCCGTGGCCGTTGGGCGTGTAGCCCGGCGGCCCCGCGTCGTCGTCGCCCGCGGCGTCCTCGCGCAGGACGAACGTGACGTGATCCTCGGCGACCTGGGCGTCGAGCAGCTTGTCGTCGAGCAGCTCTGCCGCGTCGGAGTCGAGGTAGACCGTCGCGCCGGACTGCTCGACCGTCTCGTCGAGCGCCTCGGGCTCGCCGACGAGTGAGAGCTCCAGCGGCACGCCGGCCCCGGTGTCCTCGCCGGCGGCGATGCGCAGGCCGCCGGATCCGGGGATGGGCGACTGGTCGACCATGCGGCGGACGACCTCCGCGGCCGTCGGGGTCAGGGTCAGCACGCGATCACTCCTTCGGTGGCGTCCGTTCGGCCTACCCCACGGATCGACGGCTCACGCCGCCGATCATGCGCCCATGCCCTCGACGAGCGCGTCCCAGACGCGGAGCGGCAGGCCGGCGATGGAGCGGGGGTCGCCGCCCGAGGTCAGGACGCGGGCGATGATCGGCCCGAGCACCATGTCGGTGGCCAGATCGATGTCGAGCCCGGCCCGCAGCTCGCCGCGCTCCACGCCGCGGCGCAGGATCTCGGCGATGAGCGCCTTGCGCGGCCGCAGCAGCGCCTCGTGCATCGCCTCGAGGAGCTCGGGGTCGTCGCCCGCCTCGGCCAGCAGCCGCGGCACCAGCCGGAAGGCCTGCGGGGCCAGCCGGTCGACCGCTTGCGCGCTGGCGGCCATGAAGTCGCCGCGCACGGTGCCGGTGTCCGGGACGTCCGGCGTGGTCGCGATCTCGCCGAGGGCGTCCATGAAGAGCGCCTCCTTGCTCTTCCAGCGCCGGTAGATCGTCGCCTTGCCGACGCCGGCGCGGGCGGCGATCGCCTCCATGCTGAGGCCCCGGAGCCCGCCCTCGAGGGCGAGCTCCAGGGCCGCGCGGAGGATCGCCGCGTGCGCCTCGGGGCTCCGCGGGCGTCCCGGCCGGCGGGCGTCGGCAGAGGTGCTCACGCGGCGACGGGCTCCGCGACCGGCTTGACCGGGGCGGGCGTGGGGCGCCCGGCCCGCGCCTGCTCGCGGGCGGGCAGCAGCGCGAGCGCGAGCAGCGCGCCCACGAAGCACACGCCGGCCGCCACGAGCATCGCGCTCTGCATCGCGTCGACGAACGCGACGCCGGCCACGTCGTGCAGCATGCGCCCGGCGCTGCCGCCGACGCGCTCCGCCACGGCGCTCGCGCCGGTGATCGACTCGTGCGCCGTCGCCGAGGCCTGAGCGGGGAGGCCCTGCACCGCGCCGTCCATGGCGTCACGGTAATGGGTGGACAGCAGCGATCCGAGCACCGCGACGCCGAGCGAGCCGCCGACCATGCGCACCGTGTCGTTCATCGCGGAGCCGACGCTCGCCCGCGCGGCGGGCAGCGACCCCATGATCGAGTCGGTCGCCGGCGTCATGGCCAGGCCGATGCCGAGGCCGAGGACCACCTGCGCGCCGCCGATGAGCGCGAAGCCGGAACCCGGGGTCACCTGGGCGTAGAGCGCGAGGCCGCCGGCCAGCGCCGTCAGGCCGCCGGCGACGGTGAGCTTCGTGCCCAGCCTCGCGCTGAGGCGGGCGGCGAGCGGGCCGCCGATCGCGAGGCCGCCGGCGACGGGCAGCGACCACAGGCCGGCCTCGAACGGGCCGAACCCGTGCACGTTCTGCAGGTACTGCGACGTCGCGAAGAGCACGCCGAAGAGCCCGAAGAACGCGAGCGCGATCGAGCCGCTGGCGACCGAGAAGCGCCGGTTGCGGAAGAGGCGCACGTCGAGCATCGGCGTGGCCGTCCGCAGCTCCCAGGCGGCGAACGCGGCGAGCGCGATCGCCGACGCGCCGAACGCGCCGAGGATCACCGGGTGCGTCCAGCCGCGGCTCGGCGCCTCGATGAGGCCGTAGAGCAGGGCGGTCAGGCCGGCGATCGACAGCGCGGCGCCGGGGAGATCGAGGCCGCTCGGATGCGGATCGCGCGACTCGGGGATCAGCGAGCGCCCGAGGGCGAGCGCGAGCACCACCATCGGGACGTTGACGAGGAAGACCCAGTGCCAGTTGGCGTGCTCGACGAGCCAGCCGCCGGCCACCGGGCCGATCGCGATGCCGAGGCCGGCCACCGCCGCCCACGCGCCGATCGCCTTCGCCCGCTCCTCGGCGGGGAAGACGGCGGTGAGGATCGACAGGGTCGAGGGCATGATCAGCGCGCCGCCGACGCCCATGAAGGCGCGGCTGGCGATCAGCTGGACGCCGTCGGTGGACAGCGCGGCGAGCAGCGAGCCGGCGCCGAACACCACCAGGCCGGTGGTCAGCGCGCGTCTGCGCCCGAAGCGGTCGCCGAGCGCGCCGGCGGTCAGGAGCAGGCCGGCGAAGACGAGCATGTACGCGTCGACGATCCACTGCAGCTGGCTCGCCGACGCGCGGAGGTCCTCGGCGATCGACGGCAGCGCGACGTTGAGGATCGTGTTGTCCAGCGAGATGACGACGAGGCTGAGGCTGAGGACCGCGAGGGTCCACCAGCGACGGCGATGGATGAGGTCTGCTGACATGCGATCCCTCGTTTCGAGACGGAAGAGTACCGAAACGAGAACGTACCGAAACTGTTACGGCTCGTAAAGTGCGGGCAGCCGTACAGTTCGCCGCCATGCCCGAGATCCGCGAGCTTCCCCAGGGCGAGACCCATCGCGCCGCCTCCGCCCTCGTCGAGCTGCGCCCGCAGCGCGGCCAAGCCGTCGCGCTCGTCGCGCTCGCCGACGCCCAGCGCGTCGCCGGCTACCGGCTCGTGGGGTCCTTCGAGCCGGGCGAGGACGAGGCGGCGGCGGTCGCCGGCTTCCGGATCGCCGAGAACCTCGCGTGGGGCCGGCACCTCTACGTCGACGACCTCAGCACCCGCGCCGGCCGGCGCGGCCGCGGCCACGGCGGCGCGCTCATGCGCTGGCTCGCCAAGGAGGCCTGCCGTTCGGGCTGCGGGCAGCTCCACCTCGACTCCGGCGTGGGCGCCGACCGCGAGGACGCGCACCGGTTGTACTTCAACAGCGGCCTGCGGATCAGCTCGTACCACTTCGCGCGCGAGGTGTAGGGGGTCTGCGGCGCGGGTTGGGGCTTGTGGCGCTCCACTCATGACGCCGCGGGCGTACGGGGCGCCGGCGGGTGGGCATCGAGGGGGGTGGGTTCGTGCCTCTGGGGCGGGTCGCCTCAGAACCGAGTGACGAGTTGAGCCCCCATAAGGGGCACGAAGTCGTCACTCGCTGCAGCGGGTGGGGCGTAGGCGCTCGCGACGGCCCGGGCGCGCCCCCATCGGAGCCTCTGGCCCCCCTTCCTCGATGCCCGACAGACCACGCGGCGCACCGCGACCAGCGCTCGCCCTGAGCGCCAGTCGACCCGCCGAGACCCGCCGAGACTGCCTAGACCGCGCCGCCCGCCGCCGCCGGCGCGGTGGCGTCGTCGGCCTCGGCGTCGGGGTGCTCGCGGGCGAGGAAGTCCTCGGCGAACATCGGGGTGTCGCGGGAGCGCTGGACGACGCGCAGGAGGTCGGACATGGTCGCGACCTCCTCGACCTGCTCCTTGATGAACCACTGCATGAACTGCTCGCTGGCGTAGTCGCCGTGCTCGCGGGCGATGCCGGCCAGCGCGTTGATCTGGTCGCTGACGCGCCGCTCCTGCTCGAGCGCGACCGACACGGGCTCGACGATGTCGGGGAACGAGGCGCGTGGGGCGGGGGTGCCCGGGATGACCGGGTCGACCCCGGCGTCGAGCAGGTACTGGACCATCATCATCGCGTGGTTGCGCTCCTCGATCGCCTGCGCGTAGAAGAACGCGGCCAGGCGCGGGAGCGTCTCGCTGTCGTAGTGGACGGCCACGGCGACGTACTGCTGGGACGCGGCGAACTCGTGGCCGATCTGCTCGTTCAGCTTGTCGACGAAGGCGGAGGCTGGCATGTCCGGGCACCCTACCGGCCTCAAGTGACGGCGCTTGGTGCCGATTCATCGCGGAATGGGAGCGGTGGCACCGATCGAAGACAGCGAGCCCGCGGGTCGCCCGCCCCGGCCGTTCCGGGAGCTCGAGCGCCTCACGGCGCTGCGCAGCTACGAGCTCATGGACACGCCGCCGGAGGACGTCTTCGACGACCTCACGGCGCTCGCCGCGCAGATCTGCGGCACGCCGGTGTCGCTCGTGACGCTCATCGACGCCGAGCGCCAGTTCTACAAGTCGCGCGTCGGCGTGGACGGCACCGAGACGCCCCGCGACAGCTCCTTCTGCGCGCACGCGATCAACGACGACGGCCTCTTCGTCGTCCCCGACGCGACCCGGGACCCGCGCTTTTCGAACAACCCCGACGTGGTCGGCGGGCTTGGCATCCGCTTCTACGCCGGCGCGCCGCTGGTGACCCCGGACGGGCTGGGCATCGGCACGCTGTGCGTGATCGACCGCGTGCCGCGCGATCTCACGCCCGAGCAGGAGCGCAGCCTGCGCGCGCTCAGCCGCGCCGTCATGGCGCACATCGAGCTGCGCCGCCAGAACGCGCGCCTGCGCGACCTCGACCGCCTGAAGGACCACTTCGTCGCGGTCATCTCGCACGAGCTGCGCACGCCGCTGACGTCCATCCGCGGCTACCTCGAGCTGCTGCTGGCCGGCGACGCGGGGGCGCTCAACGACACACAGCGGCGCTTCGTCGGCGTGGCGGACCGCAACGCCGGACGGCTCGAGCGGCTCGTCGGCGACCTCTTCTTCATCGCGCGCGTCGACGAGGGCCGGGTCCAGATCGACGCGACCGCGACCGACATCGCCGCGCTCGCGCACGAGGCCGTCGAGGCGGCGCGGCCGGTCGCGGAGGCGAAGGACATCGCGCTGAGCGTCTCCGCCGGCGCCGTGCCGCCGCTCGTCGGCGACCCGGGCCGCCTGGCCCAGATGCTCGACAACCTCGTCTCCAACGCGATCAAGTTCACCCCCGCCGGCGGCCGCGTGGACCTGCGCGTGCACGCCGCGGACGGCGCCGTGACGGTCGAGGTCCAGGACACCGGCACGGGCATCCCGGCGAGCGAGATCCCGCTGCTCTTCGGCCGCTTCTACCGCGCCCAGTCGGCGATGGACGACGGGATCCCCGGAACCGGGCTCGGGTTGGGGATCGCCAAGGCGATCGCCGAGGCCCACGGCGGCATCATCGCCGTGCAGAGCACGGTCGGGGCCGGCACGCGCTTCACGGTGAAGCTGCCCGCCCGCGCGTGATCTGACATTCGCGGATGCGCCATTAGGCGCACCTAACTACACTCCCGGGCCTCGTGGCCAAGGCGAAGCTCGTCAAGACCAAGAAGCGCTGCTGCAAGAGCGGCCCGCGCTGCAAGCGCTGCCCGGTCGTGTGCAAGCGCCTGGAGAAGGCCGGCCTCGCCGACCGCCTGGAGCTGCGGGTCTACCGCGTCTCCGCCGGGGTCAAGAAGAAGGACCTGAAGCTCGCACGCGCCCGCTGAGCGGCCGCTCAGGAGCCCTCCCGCGGGTGGGCGCCGCGTTGCGTCCCGGCTCGGAGCCGCCGGAGGCCGTACCCTTCAGCCCCATGGCCACCTGCCTCGTGACGGGTGGCGCTGGGTTCCTCGGCTCGCATCTGTGCGACGAGCTTCTGCGCCGTGGACACCGCGTCATCTGCGTCGACAATGTCGAGACCGGCTCGCTGAGCAACATCGAGCACATCCGTGTGCCCGAGTTCGTGTTCCTGCAGAAGGACATCATCGAGCCCTACCACGTCGACGAGTCCATCGACTTCGTCTACCACCTCGCCTCGCCGGCGTCGCCCATCGACTACCTGCGCCTGCCGCTGCACACGCTGAAGGTCGGCTCGCACGGCACGCACCACACCCTGGGCCTCGCCAAGAAGCACCGCGCCCGCTTCCTGATCGCCTCCACGAGCGAGGTCTACGGCGACCCGCAGGTCCACCCGCAGTCGGAGGACTACTGGGGGCACGTCAACCCGATCGGGCCGCGCGGCGTCTACGACGAGGCCAAGCGCTACGCCGAGGCGCTGACGATGGCCTACCACCGCCAGCAGGGCGTCGACACCGCGATCGTGCGGATCTTCAACACGTACGGCGCGCGGATGCGCCCGCACGACGGCCGCGCGATCCCGACCTTCCTGCGCCAGGCGCTCACCGAGAAGCCGATCACGATCTTCGGCGACGGCAGCCAGACGCGGTCGTTCTGCTACGTCGACGACCTCATCCGCGGGATCATCGCGCTGGCCGAGTCCGGCGAGCACCAGCCCGTGAACATCGGCAACCCGGACGAGTTCACGCTGCTCGAGCTCGCCGAGACGGTCGTCGACATCACGGGGTCGCGGTCGGAGATCGTCTACGAGGCGCTCCCGACCGACGACCCCAAGCAGCGGCGCCCCGACATCACCCGCGCCCGCGACCTGCTCGGCTGGGAGCCCACGGTCAGCCTGCGGGAGGGCCTCCAGCGCACGATCGACACGGCGGGCGTCACGCAGCTCGTCGGCGCGGCGCGGTAGGGCCGGTGGCGACCACCGCGACATCGGGGGCCCTTGGGCGTTAGAGGGACAGAGATGCACAGCGCGCGCGGAGGGGCCGACGCACCGACGCGTCCCGTCCCGTCCGGTGGAGGATCGCTGCCGGGCGGTCCGCCCGTGGGCGTCCCCCCGCCCGGCGACCAGCGCGACATGCGCCGCAAGCGCCCGCCGGCCCTCGCCTTCCTCCTGCGCATGGACACGCTGCGGCGCGTCTCGCGCGTGGTGTCGCTCCTGGCGCTCGATCTCGCCGCGCTGTTCCTGGCGATCCTCACGGCCCTCTGCCTCAAGGCCTGGGGCCTGGGCGCCCTCAACGGCGAGACCGTCCGCGCGGCGCTGCAGCAGACCGAGGACCTCGTCTCCTTCGCGTTCCTCATCTGCGCGCTCCTGTTCGCCCGGTCGGGGCTGTACTCCGGGCGCGAGCAGCGCCCCGGCCTGACGCGCATCGTCGCGGGCCTGTTCCAGACGACGGCCGTGGCGCTCGTCTACGCGCTCGTCAACGGGCTGGACTTCCAGAGCTACTACATCTTCTACGGCACGCTGTTCTTCGCCGTGGCGTACGTGGCGAGCTTCCGCTACGCGTACGAGTCGCTGACCGGCGCCGTGCTGCGCGCGGCCGGCTACCGGCGCCGGGCCGTGCTCGTCGGCACCGGCGAGCACATCGACGCGGTGGCGCACGCGCTCGCCAGCGGCGGCGAGTCGCCGGTCAACGTGATCGGCTTCGTCTCGCTCACCGCGCGCCCCGACAACGGCCTCGTGTCGCTCGGCGCGCTGCGCGACATCGGCCAGATCGTCACCGACAACCGCGTCGACGAGGTGATCATCGCCGACCCGGCGTTCCCCGAGCAGGAGACCGTCGAGCTCGTCGACCAGTGCCACCAGCGCGGCGTGACGGTGCGCATCGCACCGTCGACGATGGAGATCCTCGTCCACCGCGCCGAGTTCGTGCCCGGGCAGTCGGTGCCGCTCTTCGAGCTGCGCCCGCCGGTGTTCGAGGGCTTCGACTACGCCGTCAAGCGCACGTTCGACCTCGGCGTCTCGTCGCTGCTGCTCCTGCTGCTGAGCCCGCTGCTCATCGCGTGCGCCGGCGCCGTCTGGGCCAGCTCGCGCGGCCCGATCCTGTACCGGTCGATCCGCCCCGGCATCGGCGGCGTGCCGTTCGCGTGCTTCAAGTTCCGCACGATGTACCACGACGCCGACGAGCGCCAGGCCGACCTCGAGTCGCTCAACGAGGCGTCGGGCGCGCTCTTCAAGATCCGCGACGACCCGCGCATGACACCCGTCGGCCGGGTGATCCGCCGGTACTCGATCGACGAGCTGCCGCAACTGCTCAACGTCATCCGCGGCGAGATGTCGCTCGTCGGCCCGCGCCCGCTGCCGCAGCGCGACTACGAGCGCCTCGAGGAGTGGCACAAGAAGCGCTACCTCGTCATGCCCGGCATCACCGGCCTCTGGCAGGTCTCCGGCCGCGCCGACCTCGACTTCGACGACCTGGTGCGCCTGGACTTCCTCTACCTCGAGCGGTGGTCGGTCTTCCTCGACCTGACGATCCTGCTCAAGACGGTCCCCGCCGTGATGATGCGGCGCGGGGCGTTCTAGCGCGCCGCTGCGCGCGTCGCCGCGCACCTGGACGCTCCTCGACGCCGCCGGGCGCCCGTACGAGAGCCCGCGCCCGGGGACGCTCGGCGGCCACCGCCGCGGGCGGATCTACGGCCGCCTGGACTGCCCGTCCGCGCGGCGCGCCATCGCGCGCGGCGGCTACGTGGCCGATCGCGTCTTCTTCGCCGACGCGGCGACCGCCGTCACCGCCGGCTACCGCCCCTGCGCGGTGTGCCTGCCGGAGCCCTACGCCGCCTGGAAGGCGACGCGCGCGGGCGGGGCGACGCGCTGAGCCGCCCGGGAACGCCGACCGCCCGGCAGGGGGGCCGGGCGGTCGAGAGGCGGAGGTGCGGGGTTTCGTCAGACGCTGCTACGCGACCTTGAACTGGGCGACGAGCCGCTCGAGCTCCTCGGCCGTGTTCGCCAGCTCCTGCGCGGAGGCGGCGATCTGCTGCGTCGACGCCGAGGTCTGCTGCGTCGAGGCGGAGACCTGCTCGGTCGACGCCGAGGACTCCTCCGCGACGGCCGAGACCTCGCCGATCTCGCTCGACAGGCGCTCGGCGTTGGCCGCGATCTGCTGCACGGCGGCGGCGATCTGGTCGGCCTGCGCCGACATGCCGTCGACCGAGCTGCCGATGCGGACGAACGCGTCACGCGTCAGCTCGACCGTCGCGGCGCCGTCCTCGGTGCGCTGGGCGCCGTCCTGGGCGACCTTCACCGCGTTGTGGGTCTCGGACTGGATCTCGCCGATGAGGCCGCTGATCCGGCCCGCGGCGGCCTGCGACTCCTCGGCGAGCTTGCGGACCTCCTCGGCGACGACGGCGAAGCCGCGGCCCTGCTCGCCGGCGCGGGCGGCCTCGATGGCCGCGTTGAGCGCGAGCAGGTTGGTCTGCTCGGCGATGCCGGTGATCGTCGAGACGATCCCGCCGATCTGCTCGCTCTTGGACGCGAGGGTCTCGATGGCGCCGGCGACCGACGCCGACGACTCGCGCACGGCGCGCATCGCCTCGGTCGCGCTCTCGGCGGCGCCGACGCCCTCCCGGGCGATCTCGCGCGTGTGCGCCGCGGACTGCGCGCTCTCCTGAGCGCTGACGGCCGACTGCTGCACGGCGGCGGAGACCTCCTCG
>JAXDHC010000466.1:0-11987 GCA_034664705.1 Solirubrobacteraceae bacterium | reverse complement strand
TCCTCGACGAGCACGCCCAGCCGGTCGGACAGCAGCGTGCGGGCCAGGCCCAGGCGCGACTGGAACGCGTCGAAGCGCTTCGTGCCGCGGAACGCCTCGCGGAGGATCAGGATCGTCCACCGCTCACCGACGACCGACCAGGTGCGCGCGACCGAGCAGTAGACCTCGCTCAGGGTGTCGTGCTTCACGTGGCTGAGCCTAGCAATGGTGAGTATCGGAACGGGACCCGTCGGCCACGCGCGACGACGCCTTGTCGCGCGGCAGCGCTTCGTCTAGCGTCGCCCGTGCGCGCCGTGGCCGGCGGAGGCGCCGCGTCGCGCTCGCATCCCCCACCCCAGGAGAGAGCTCGAATGACCCTGCAGCCCGAGCAGCACGCGGCCGCGCGCACCGCCGGCCACCGCGACCTTCCGGCCGAGCTGTGGCGCTGGACCGCCGTCGACCTGGCCCGGGGCATCCGGACCCGGCAGGTCTCCTCGCGCGAGGCGGTCGAGTCGATCCTCGGGCGCGTCGACGAGGTCAACCCGCACCTCAACGCGCTGATCGAGGTCACCCCCGACGAGTCCTACGCGATGGCCGACCAGGCCGACCGCGCCGTCGCGGGCGGCGAGCCGCTCGGGCCCCTCCACGGGGTGCCCGTCTCGGTCAAGGTCAACAGCGACCAGGCCGGGCACGTGACGACGAACGGCATCGTCGCCTTCAAGGACGCGATGGCCGAGGTCGACTCGCCGCACGTCAAGAAGCTGCGCGACGCGGGCGCGGTGTTCCTCGGGCGCAGCAACACCCCGGCGTTCTCCTACCGCTGGTTCACGGCGAACGACCTGCACGGCAAGACGCTGAACCCGTGGGACGCGAGCCGGACGCCCGGCGGCTCGAGCGGCGGCGCCGCCGCCGCGGTGGCGAGCGGTATGGGCCCGATCGGCCACGGCAACGACATCGGGGGCTCGGTGCGCTACCCGGCGTACGCGTGCGGGCTCGTCGGCATCCGCCCGACCGTCGGCCGCGTGCCGACGTTCTACGGGCCGACGAACCTCGACGAGGCGCTCTCCGTGCAGGCCATGCTCACCCAGGGCCCGCACACGCGCACGGTCGCCGACGCGCGGCTCGCCCTGGAGGCCATGTCCGGCACCGATCCGCGCGATCCGTTCTCCGTGCCGGCGCCGCCGCTGTCCGCCAACCCGCCGCTGGAGCGCCCGACGCGCGTGGCCCTGGTGCGCGGCGACGGCGTGGCGGCCCCGACGGCCGCGGTGAACGAGGCGCTCGACACGGCGGCGGCGTGGCTCACCGACGCCGGCTACGTCGTCGAGGAGGCGGAGCTGCCGATGCTCGAGGAGGCGTACCGCCTCTGGTGGCTGCTCTGCATGGAGGAGTTCCGCCAGATCATGCCGCTGGTCGAGCAGGTCGGCGACGCCGGCATGAAGGGCGCCGCCGCCAACTACTACGCGGTCGCCCAGGACTGGTGGGGCCCCGCGCCGACGCTCGAGGACTACATGAACGGCTACGCCCGCCGCGGCACGCTGATCGCCCAGCTCCAGGCGTTCCTGGAGGACGCGCCGATCGTGCTGCTGCCGGTCTCCGCCGAGCAGGCCTTCGAGCAGGACGCCGACCTCGCCGGCGTCGAGCGCGCCCGGAGCGTCATGGCCGCGCAGTGGTCGATGATGGCCATCCCGATGGTCGGCTTCCCGGCGCTGTCGGTGCCGACCTCGGTGGTCGACGGCCTGCCCGTCGGCGTGCAGCTGCTGGGCCGGCGTTTCCGCGAGGACACGATCCTCGACGCCGCGGAGGTGATCGAGGCGCGCGCCGACGTCGTCACGCCGATCGACCCCGTCATGTAGCGCGCTTGGTCGCCGCCCTGGCCGAAGGTTCGATGCGGCCTCAGGTTTCCGCGGCCGCGGCCGACCTCTGCGTTGTGCCCGTCCCCGCCCGGAGCCTCTCCCGGTGCGCCTGACCGCGCTCACTCGCGCGGTCGGGCTCACCCTCGCGCGCGACCTGCCCGCCACCGGACCGGGCGCCATCCCGTTGTTGCGCGCGGGGGCGGTCGTCAGCGAGCGCTACGAGCGCGCGCTCGCGGCGGCGGGCATCCACGCCGTGTGGGTGGAAGACGAGCTCTCGGCCGGGATCGAGCCCGCCGAGCTGCTGCCGGAGGCCGTTCGCGCGGAGACGGCGAGCCGCGTCCAGCGGGCGCTCGAGAGCGCGCGCGAGGCGTTCGCGACGGCCCAGCCGCTCGCGCTCGAGACGCTTCAGGACCTCGCCGCGATCGTCGACCGCATCGCGACCGGGATCCTCGACGACCCCAACGCGGCGCTCGCGCTCCACGATCTCGCCAACGCGGACCAGTACACGCACCGCCATTCCGTGAACGTCGCCGCGCTCGGGCTCCTGCTCGCCCGCGCGCAGTTCCGCCGCGACGGCTGGGTCGACTACCGCGGCCAGCGCCGCTACGACCGCATCAACGAACGCCTCTCGCAGCTCGGGATGGGCCTGCTGCTGCACGACATCGGCAAGATGGCCGTCCCCGACGACGTGCTCAACAAGCCGGGGCCGCTCGACGACCACGAGTGGGAGGTCATGCGGACCCACCCCGACGCCGGCGTGGCGCTGCTGAACTCGCGCTCGATGAGCCCGCTCGTCAAGACGGTGATCCGCGACCACCACGAGCGCTTCGACGGCAGCGGCTACCCGCGCGGGATCGGAGGCGAGGACATCCACCAGTTCGCCCGCATCGCCGCGGTGGCGGACGTCTACGACGCCGTGACCAGCGAGCGCCCCTACAAGGGCGCCGAGCCCGCCCACGTCGGCGTCGCCGTCATCACCGACGGCCACGGCACCGCGTTCGACCCCGAGGTCGTCGAGACCTTCCGCCGCATCGTCTTCCCGCATCCGGTCGGCACCGAGATCGACCTCGCCGACGGCCGCACGGGCGTGGTCGCCCACGTCGACCCCGCCCGGCCCGACGTGCCGCTCGTGCGCGTCGCGGGTCCCGACGGTCCCGTCGAGATGCGCGTCGACACCCGCACCGAGCACGCCCTCGTGGGCTGAGCGCGGGCGTCCCGCGCGCCGGCCGTTGGCGTCCGCCCCCGCGCGGTGACATGCTGCGCAGCGCGGTGCGCACGTCCGCGCCCGCGGACTTGGAGGAGCTCCTGTGAGGCGACAGCTTCTGCACGCGCCGGTCCTCGCCCTCGCCGCGCTCGCGCTCATCGCCGCGGCCGCGCCGGCGGCGCTCGCGCAGGGCCAGGGACGCACGGCCCTGGATCGCGTCGGCCACATCGTCGTGATCTACGAGGAGAACCACTCCTTCGACAACCTCTACGGCGGCTGGGAGGGCGTCGACGGCGTCCGCGCGGCCGACGCCGCGCACACGACGCAGGTCGACCAGGCGGGCGCCCCCTTCGCGTGCCTGCTGCAGAAGGACGTCAACCTCACCTCGCCGCCGCTCGACGCCGCCTGCTCGAGCGCCGTCCCGGGCAACGCGTTCGCCAGCCACTTCCCGAACGCCCCGTTCACGATCGACGCGTTCATCGCCCCGACCGACACGACGTGCCCGCGGCCGGGCGTCCCGGCGCCGGACGGCGTGCTGAAGGGACAGGGCGCGGCGGGCGGGTGCACGCGCGACCTCGTGCACCGCTTCTACCAGGAGCAGTACCAGCTCAACGGCGGGCGCCAGAACCGCTACGTGACCGGCTCCGACGCGGCCGGGCTGGCGATGGGCGTCTACGACACGCGGCGGCTGCCGATCTACGAGTACCTCCACGCGAGCGGGCATCCGCGCTACGTCATCGCCGACCGCTTCTTCCAGGCGGCCTTCGGCGGCTCGTTCCTCAACCACCAGTGGCTCGTCGCCGCGGCGAGCCCGGTCTGGCGCGGGGCGACGAGCGACGGCTCGGCCGACGACCAGCACTCGCTCGTCGACGACAACGGCATGCCGATCGCCTATCCCCTGTACGTGCCGACGCGGACGGTGAAGGACAGCCCGCTCACGGTGGCGTGCGCGTCGCCGCATCCGGCGGGGACGGCGTGCGGCGACTTCGCGGTGAACACGATCCAGCCGGCGCACCAGCCCTTCGCGCCGGGGACCGCGCCCGCCAAGCGCCTGCCCGAGCAGCGCGGCCCGACGATCGGCGACCGGCTGAGCGCCCGCGACGTCGACTGGGCCTGGTACTCGGGCGGCTGGTCCAACGCGGCCGGGCAGGTGAACGCGCCGGGCTGGACGAACGGCGACACGGCGGCGCAGGGCTGCACGGACACCGACACCGCCGACAAGGCGACGTGGCCGTTCTGTCCCGACAAGCTCTTCCAGTACCACCACCAGCCGCTGAACTACTTCGCGTCCTTCGCGCCCGGCACGGCGGCGCGCCGCCGGCACCTGCGCGACGAGCAGGAGTTCCTGTCGCTGGCCCGCCGCTCGGGCGGGCGCTGCCGCCTCAAGCCCGTGAGCTTCGTCAAGCCGGTCGGCGCGGAGAACGAGCATCCCGGCTACGCGAGCGTGCATGCCGGCAGCAGCCACCTCGTGAACCTGCTGCGCACGATCCAGCGCTCGCGCTGCGCGCGCGACACGATGGTCGTCGTCACCTACGACGAGTTCGGCGGGCAGTGGGACCACGTCCCCCCGCCGGGCCAGGGCGGCGCGACGGCGGGCCCGCGGGACGAGATGGGCCCCGGCACGCGGATCCCGGCGCTCGTCATCGCGCCGGGCCTCCGGCGCCGCTTCGCCGTGGACCACACCTCGCACGACACGACGTCCATCATCGCGACGATCACGCGCCGCTTCCGGCTGCGGGCGGTCCGCATGCGCGACGCGCGCGTGCGCGACCTGTCGAGCGTGTTCACCGCGCGCGGCGGCTGACCGCCGCGCGCGGCCGGCGTGGCGGGCCCGCCCCGGGCCTGCCACCAGGGGCGGCCCGACCGCGGGCCGCCCGACCACTAGCCTGCGCCCATGAGCACCGCCACCGAGCGCATCTCCTGGTTCCCGGTCCCCGACGAGGCGGACCTGCCGGAGGACCTGCAGGGCCTCTTCCGCGCGGCCCGCGAGCGGATCGGCTTCGTCCCGAACGTGTTCCGCGCCTACAGCTTCCGGCCCGAGCGCCTGTCCGCGTGGTTCGCGCACTTCCGCGCGGTCATGGAGGCCACGCCGGGGCTCAGCGCCGCCGAGCGGGAGATGATCGCCGTCGTCGTCTCGATGGCCAACGGCTGCCTGTACTGCCTCTTCGCGCACGGCGCCGCGCTGCGCGCGGCCTGGGGCGACCCGGTCATGGCCGACCGCATCACGCTCGACTGGCGGCGCGCCGACGGCCTGTCCGAGCGCCAGCGGGCGATCTGCGCGCTGGCCGAGAAGGTCACGCGCCGGCCGGTGGAGTGCGACGAGGCCGACCTCGACGGCCTGCGCGGCCACGGGCTCTCCGACGAGGACACCTGGGACGTGATCGAGGTGGCCGCGATGTACAACTTCACGAACCGCATGGCGATGGCGGGCGGCCAGATCCCCAACCCGGAGTACCACGCGCTGGCGCGCTGATCAGCGGATCGACCGGCGGCTGAGCTCGATGGCCTGCTCGGCGTTGGCGCGCGTGACGAAGTGCGGGCCGGTCGCGATGACGTCCCCCTCCTGCGGGAAGAGCCCGTAGCGGGCGCGCTGCGCGAGCAGCGCGACGGGAAGGTAGCCCTGGAGGTAGGCCTGCTGGTCGACGGCGAAGCTGAGCCGGCCGGCGCGGACGGCCTTCAGGACGTCCGGGCCCAGGTCGAACGTGCCGATCCTGATCGACCGCCCGCCGTCGGTCTGCCCGGCCGCCCGCACGGCCAGGAGGCCCGTCGTCGAGTTGAGTGCGAGCATGCCGTCGATGCGGTCCCGCGCGATCGCGCCGGCGAGCCGCCGGGGCGTCGCCGGGCTCTGGTCGTCGACGCCGATCACGATCGAGCGTCCGCCGGCTTCGCGCATCGCCTCGGCGAGGCCGGCGCAGCGCGCGTCGAGGCCGAGGTTGCCGATCTGCTGGTTGACGCACAGCGCGCGCCGCACGCCGGCGGCGGCCAGGCGCCGGCCGGCAACGAGCCCGGCGCGCCGCTCCGGCTGGCCGATGTGCGCGAGGACTCCCAGCCGGCCGGAGAGGTCGCTGCCGGAGTTGATCGTCACGACCGGCAGCCCGGCCCTGACGGCGCGTCGCACCGCCGGCCCGATGCCCGCCTCGGGCAATGAGACGACAAGCCCGTCCGGCCGGGCGGCGATCGCCTGGTCGATCATCGCCTCCATGCGCTCCGCGCTGTAGACGTCCGGCGCGCGGTAGCTGACGAGGACGTCCATCTGCCGCGCGGCCGCCTCGACGCCGTTGCGGACGATCGCCCAGAACGGGCTCGAGGCCTGCCCGTGCGTGACCACGGCGATCCGGACCCCGTCGCCGCGGCCGGCCGGGGCCGCCGGATCGGCCGCCGGAACGCGCCCGCCCGCGACCTCGATCGACGGCTCGCGCACCGTCGACGTGTGGCCGCAGGCGGTGAGCAGCGCCGCGAGCGCGAGCAGCGCCATCGTCGTCACGAGGCGTCGCCGGCCGGCGAGGCGACGGGACGGGCGCGGGCAGCTCACGGCCCCACTCTAATCGCAGGCCGCGGGGGTCCGGCCCGCATGCGCGGCGCCGGCGAGCAGGGCGCCGGCGCCCCGCCCGCCGCCTCCGCCCGCCGGCCCTCAGGCGGCCCGGGCGAGCACCGGCGCGGGCGCCGCCGGCGCGCCGCTGGACACGCGCGCATCGAGCATCCGCACGCACGCGTGCAGCGTGCGCGTGTGCGGCACCGGGATCTCCAGCTGCTCGGCGAGCTCGATGACCGCGGCGGTCAGGCAGTCGATCTCGAGCGGCTTGCCCGCCTCGACGTCCTGGAGCATCGACGTCTTGTGGTCGCCGACCGCGATGCCGCGCTCGAGGCGGTGCTCGACCGTCACGGGGATGCGGACGCCGAGCGCCGTCGCGATCGCGGCGCACTCCTCCATGACGGCCCGCAGCAGCCCCATCATCTCGGGCTGCGTGCCCAGCTCGGCGAGCGTCGCACCCGTCAGCGCGCTGACCGGGTTGAACGCGACGTTGCCGAGCAGCTTGAGCCAGATCTGCTCGCGCAGGTCGGTCTCCACCGGGCACTTCAGCCCGCCGCGCGTGAAGTCGCCGGCGATCGCCAGGCAGCGGTCGCTGAGCTCGCCGTCGGGCTCGCCGATCGCGTAGCGCGTGCCCTCGATGTGGCGGATGACGCCCGGCGCGGTGATCTCGGTCGAGCAGTAGATCACGCAACCGATGACCTGCTCGGGGGCGATCGCGGCCGAGACGACGCCGCCCGGGTCGACGCTCTCGAGGCTGAGCGCGTGGCCGCCCGGGTGCGACTGGAAGTACCACCACGGGATCCCGTTCTGCGCGGCGATGACCGCGGCGCCCGGCGCGAGGCGCTCGCCGAGCCGCGGCGCCATCGCGGGCAGGCTCGGGCTCTTCAGGCCCAGGAAGACGACGTCGGCGTCCGCGACCGCGTCGAGGTCGTCGGTGGCGTCCACGGCGACGTGGAAGTCGCCGCGCGGGCTGTGGACCTGGACGCCGTCGCGGCGCATGGCCTCGAGGTGCGCGCCGCGGGCGACGAGCGTCACGTCGGCCCCACCGCGCTTCAGCGCGGCGCCTACGTAGGCCCCGATCGCGCCGGCGCCGACAACCACGTATCGCAGGGGCTCGCTCATGCGGGATTTCTACTTGTCCGGACAGCGGACACCAATCGAGATTTGCGCTGGACCCATAGAGCGCACCCGATGTCCGTGTCCAGCGCCCGGCACGGTGGGCGGCGACGCGCCGCGTCCACGGGTTTGCTGCCGCTGGGGCGCCGAGTACGCTATGCCGGCCATGCACGGGGGTCAGACCGCCGCTCCGCCGGCGGACAAGCAGAGCTTCACGTGCCCGGCCCAGCCGGACGCCATCGCCCAGGCGCGAGAGCGGATCGTGGAGCTGGCCGGCCCCTTCATCGACCCCGGGCGCGTCGGCGACCTGCGCCTCGTCATCAGCGAGGTCGTCACGAACGCCGTCCGTCACGGCGGCGAGGGCGACATGCTCCTGGCCGTGACGCCGAAGCAGGAGTTCCTCTGCGTCCAGGTCACGGACACCGGCGACGGCTTCGCGCCGCGCCCGCGCGCGTACGCGCCAGACGAGGACGGCGGCTTCGGGCTCTTCCTCATCGAGCGCCTCACCCGGCGCTGGGGCCTCACGCGCGAGAACAGCAACACGCGCGTCTGGTTCGAGTTCGACTTCCGCGCGCAGGCCGGGGCGGCGTAGCGCCGCCCCGCCGGGGGAAGCCGGCGTGGGCTGCAGGCGCCCCGGCGGGTAGACGGTCGGGGTATTCCGAGCCAGAGGAGACGACATGGCCGATCGCTCGATCGACGAGCAGCTCGTGAAGTACCTGACCGACGCGCACTCCATCGAGGTGCAGGCGCTCGCGCAGATGCGCAGCGCGCCGGACATGACGGACGACCCCGAGCTCTCGGAGGCCTTCCGGCGCCACCTGGGCGAGACCGAGCGCCACGAGCAGCTCGTGCGCGAGCGCCTCGACGCGCACGACGCCTCGCCGTCGAAGCTCAAGGACGTCGTGATGGGCATCGGGGGCAAGGGCTTCGTCCTCTTCGCCAAGAGCCAGCCCGACACGACCGGCAAGCTCACCGCCCACGCGCTCTCCTACGAGCACCTCGAGCTCGCCGCCTACGAGGAGCTCATGCAGGTCGCCGAGCGCGCCGGCGACCAGGAGACCGCCGAGGTCGCCCGCCGGATCCGCGACGAGGAGGCGGCCATGGCGGAGCGCCTCGAGGCGCTGACGGACCGCGCCGTCGAGGCGTCGCTGCGCGAGAAGGACGCCGGGGACCTCGAGAAGCAGGTCGTCAAGTACCTCACGGACGCGCACGCGATCGAGGAGCAGGCGATCCAGCTGCTCTCGCGGGGGAGCGACATCGCAGGCGACGAGGTACTGGCCCAGCTGTACGAGCAGCACCTCGAGGAGACGCGCGAGCACAAGCGCCTCGTCGAGGAGCGCCTGGAGGCCCACGGCGCCGAGCCGAACTCGCTCAAGGACGCGGCGATGCGCCTCGGCGCGCTCAACTGGGGCATGTTCTTCCAGGCGCAGCCGGACACCCCGGGCAAGCTCGCCGCCTTCGCGCATGCCTTCGAGTTCCTCGAGATCGGCGGCTACGAGCAGCTGGTGCGCGTGGCGCGGCGGGCCGGCGACGAGGAGACCGTCCGCGTGGCCGAGGGCATCCTCGTACAGGAGCGCGCCGCCGCCCGGAACGTGGCCGCGGCGTTCGACCGCGCGGTGTCAGCGTCGCTGCAGGCGGTCGGCGTGACCGCCTGATCGCCGCACGGCGGGCATGATGGAGGGGGTCGCCCCTCCCTTCCGTCACCCGGGCGCCCGGTCGACCGACGCCGCGATGAGCTCCACTCGTACCCCTCCAGTCAGGCTCCCCGCAGCCGCGACGGTCCGTGCCGCGCTGCCCTGGCTCGCCGTCATCGGCGTCGTCCTCGTCGCGTTCAACATGCGCACGGCGATCGCGCAGATCCCGCCGGTGCTGCCCGACCTCGGCCTGTCCGCGGGGGCGCAGTCGGTGCTCGCCACGGTCCCCGTCATCTGCTTCGGGCTCGCGGCGCTGGCGTCGCCGGCCCTGCGTGGATGGCTCGGCGAGGAGCGCGTCGTGCTCGCCGTGCTCGTGGTCCTCCTCGCCGGCGTCGTGCTGCGGTCGGCGTGGCCGAACGGCGCGCTCGGCCTGTTCACCGGCACCGTGCTCGCCGGCTGCGCGATCGCGGTGATGAACGTGCTCGTGCCGAGCCTGGTGCGCCGCCGCTTCCCCGGCCACGTCGGCCTGATGACCGGCGTCTACACGACGTCGCTCGTCGCCGGCGGGGCGATCGCCGCCGGCGTCACCGTCCCGCTGCGCGATGGGAGCGGCGGGTCGCTGCACGTCGCGCTCGGGATCTGGGCGATCCCGATCGCGCTCGCCATCCTCGTGTGGCTGCCCCAGCGCCGGCACGGCGCCCTGCCGGTCGTCGCGGGCGGCGCCGAGGCGCTGCGCGCCCTCGGGCGCAACCCGATCGCGTGGCAGGTGACGCTGTTCATGGGGTTGCAGTCGCTGCTGTACTACGCGCCGCTGTCCTGGCTGCCGGCCATCGACCGCGACCGCGGCATCGACCCCGCGACCGCCGGCCTGCTGCTGTCTGTCCTGAACCTCATCAGCATCCCGACGACCTTCATCGCGCCGCTCATCGCCCACCGCATGCGCGACCAGCGCCTCGCGGTCGCCGGCAGCTCGGCCCTCACCGCCGTGGGGCTGCTGGGCATCCTGCTCGCGCCCGCGAGCACCGCGCTCGTGTGGGTGCTCATCCTCGGGATCGGCCAGGGCGGGACGCTGAGCCTCGCGCTGCTGATGATCGTCATGCGCGCCGGCGACGACGAGACCGCCGCGCGGCTGTCGACGATGGTGCAGGGCCTCGGCTACCTGATGGCGGCCACGGGCCCGCTCGTGATGGGCCTGCTGCACAGCGCGACCGGCGCGTGGTCCATCCCGCTGATCTGGCTGATCGTCATGTCGGTGCTCATGGGGTGTGTCGGCGTGCTCGCCGGCCGCGCGCGGACGGTCAGCGCCCCGCGCTGAGTCGCCGCGCCCGCTGCGCGTGGCGCTGGCGGTTGCGCTCGCCGCGCGGGCCCGCCATGCGGAGCGAGAGGTCGTGGATCGTCACCTCGAGCGCCCCGCGCGCGACGGCGTCGGCGCGCAGCTGCGGATGGAGGTCGTAGTGGTCGCGCTGGAAGCGGCTGCTCGGGATGCCGAGCGCGGCGGCGAAGGCGTGCAGCTCCTCGAACGAGTCGTCGCTGACCATGTGGCACCAGTGCTTCACGCGGAAGCGGACGTGCGGGTACTCGCGCAGCTCGTCGACCAGGACCGCCATCAGGGGCGACATCGTGGCGCACCGCGCGGGCGGGAGTAGGGTGGCGCGCATGGACGCCTACCAGGCGCTGGCCAGCAGGCGCGAGGTCCGCCGCTACGCCGATCGCCCGATCGAGCCCGACGCCGAGCGCCGGATCCTCGAGGCCGGGCGGGTGAGCGGCAGCTCGAAGAACCGCCAGCCGTGGCGCTTCGTCGTGGTCGAGGACCCGGCGACGCGCGAGCGCGTCGCCGAGGCCGTCTGGGCGTCCGACAACGTCCGGGGCGCCGCGCTCGTCGTCGCGGTCGTCGTCGCCGGGAAGGGACCGGTGTCCTTCGACGCCGGCCGCGCCGCGCAGAACATGCTGATCGCGGCCTGGAACGACGGCATCGGCTCGTGCCCCAACGGCATCGCCGACCAGGACAAGATGGCCGGCGCGCTCGGGCTGCGCGAGGACGACCACTTCGCGATCGTGCTGACGTTCGGCTACCCGGCGCGCCCCGTCGATCCGGACGCGCGGCCGGCGGAGGACTGGATCGCGCGAGCCGACCGGCGCCCGCTCGACGACGTCGTCGAGCGCCGCTGAACCGCGCCGGAGACGCCGTCCACCCGACGTATCATGCCGCCCGGCGGGTCAGCCATCCGTCCAGGCCGGGATTTCCCTGCCCTATGGTTGTGGCCGCAACAACGAGTCGCTTTCTCTTCAGGGCAAACCCGTCGCGAGGCGGGGACGCAAAGCCAGAGGTCTCCCGCAGACAGCTCGGCCGCCGACTCACCGGACACGCCGCATCTGCGCCAGGGGGGTGCTTTCGGCGTCCCGGCCGGCGGTTGCTGGGGGGCTCGCCGGCCGGGACCGGGGCATCGGCCGGCGGCGGCCGGGCGCCGCGGCTGCGTCACGCCGAAGACCGTGCCCGCGATGTCGCGACATCGGCCCGCGCCAGCCAAGCGCCCCGGATCCCTGACCCGAAGCGGTGCCCGCGATGTCCTTGGACACCGGCCCGCGGCGAACAGGCGTCGTCGGTGGCAGCATGCCGCAGATGTTCCCCTCGGTGTCCGGGCCACGTCAGCCGCTCGCGGGCTCCAGCG
>JAXDHC010000465.1:0-4921 GCA_034664705.1 Solirubrobacteraceae bacterium | reverse complement strand
GGGCCTGGTTGAACTTCATGCCGTACTCGCCGCGGCTGAGCTGGCCGGTGATCTCCAGGCCGACCTTCTCGTTGCCGTAGGGGTCGAGGTCGACGCCGTTGACCTCGGCGGTGAGGACGAGCTCGTTGGTGACGCCGTGCAGCGTGAGGTTGCCGACGATGCGGTAGGTGTCCGCGTCCACGGCCTCGATGCGGGTGGACTCGAAGGCGAGGTTCTCGTAGGTGTCGGCGTCGAAGAAGTCGGCCGAGCGCAGGTGCGCGTCGTGCTGGGGCTCGTTGGTGTCGACCGAGGCGGCCTTGACGGTGCCGTAGGCCTTGGCGGAGGAGAGCTCGCCGCTTGAGCCGCGGGTGGAACCAGAGCCGAGCGCTTCGGGGAGCACATGAGCCCGGGCCAAGTCCTCCCGGCGCCGTGACCGCGGCGTTCACCGACTGACGCCCGCTCGCAAAAAGTCGTTGCGCGTGCAATCTCTTGCTATGGTTGTGTCTGCAACTACTTTGGACGAGTCCGACCCACCACGCCGAGGAGAACCCCGGATGAAGCTCGAAGGCATGCACCACATCACGATGATCACCGGCGACGCGCCCAAGAACGTCGAGTTCTACGCGGACGTCCTTGGTCTGCGGCTGGTCAAGAAGACCGTCAACTTCGACGCGCCCGAGGCCTATCACCTGTACTTCGGCGATGAGCAGGGCTCGCCCGGCTCGATCCTGACCTGGTTCGAGTTCGCCGGCGCCCGCAAGGGCCGCGCCGGCGCGGGCATGATCCACACGATCCAGCTCGGTGTCGCCTCCGAGGCCTCGCTGGACTTCTGGGCCGACCGCCTCGCCGCCAAGGGCTACGCGAGCGAGCGCGGCGAGCAGTCGCTGACGTTCGAGGACTACGACGGTCTGCGCTTCGAGCTGGTCGTCGCCGGTGACGGCAACCCGTCGCTGCGCGCCGGGCATCCCGAGGTGCCCGCCGAGCACGCCATCCTCGGCGTCGAAGGCGCACGCGCCTACAACGCCCGCAACCTGGACGCCGACCGCGGCCTGCTGACCGACACGCTCGGCTTCACCGAGGTCTCGGAGGGCGAGTACCGCCTCGACGGCGACGAGCGCCACTTCCACTGGGGCTACGACCAGGCGACGCAGCCCGGGATCCAGGGCGCCGGGACCGTCCACCACATCGCGTGGCACTCGCGCGACGCCGACCACGTCGCCTGGCAGCAGCGCGCCGCGCAGGCCGGCATGGGCGTGACCCCGGTCATCGACCGCGACTACTTCAACGCGATCTACTTCCAGCAGCCGCAGGGGGTCCTGTTCGAGATCGCCACGACCTCGCCGGGCTTCGCCGTCGACGAGGATGCCGCGCACCTCGGCGAGGCGCTGCGCCTCCCGAAGCAGCACGAGCGGCTGCGCCCGCAGCTCGAGCGGCTGCTGACTCCGCTGGACAACCCCCGCGCCGCGGCGCGCACCGAGGCCCAGCGATGAGCGCGCTGACCTACCGTGAGCGGCCGGCGGCGGGAGACCCCGCCGGCCTGCTCGTCCTGCACCACGGCCGCGGCGCCGACGAGCACGACCTGCTCGGCCTGGCCGACACCCTCGACCCGCAGCGGCGGCTGCATGTCGTCACGCCGCGAGCGCCGCTGAGCATCGGCGGTGGCTATCACTGGTACGTCGTGCCACGCGTCGGCCACCCCGACCCCGACACGTTCCACGCCGCCTACCGCAAGCTCGCCGCCTTCCACGACGAGCTGTGGGAGCGCACCGGCATCGCGCCGGCGGACACGGTCTTCGGCGGCTTCTCGATGGGCTCGGTCATGAGCTACTCGCTCGGCCTCGCCGGCGACCGGCCCGCGCCGGCCGGGATCCTCGCCTTCTCCGGGTTCATCCCGACCGTCGAGGGCTGGCAGCCCGACCTCGCCTCGCGCCCCGACCTGCCGGTGTTCATCACCCACGGCCGGCGCGACCCGGTCATGGACGTGCAGTTCGCGCGCCGGGCCCACGCGCTGCTGGAAGCCGGCGGCCTGTCCGTCGACTACCACGAGTCCGACGCCGGCCACCACATCGACCCCGCCCACATCCCGGCCGCCGTCGGGTGGCTGGCCGTCGCCACCGCCGGGAACCGCCCGACACCGACCACTGATCAGAAGGGACGCTGACGTCATGCGCAAGATCCAGAGCCAGGGCGTGCACCACATCACGCTCGTCGGCGCCGACCGGCAGGCCTCGATCGACTTCTGGGAGGGCGTGCTCGGAATGCCGTTCGTCTTCGAGCAGCCGAATCTCGACAACCCCAGCGAGAGCCACCTGTACTTCGACCCGGGCGACGGCCGGCTCATCACGATCTTCACCAACGAGGAGCGCACGCCCGACCCGGCCCGCACGTCGACGGAGCCGGGCGCCGTGCATCACGTCGCGTTCTCGCTGTCGCAGGCGACGTTCGCGCAGACGGTCGAGCGCCTCGACGAGCGAGGCATCAAGCACAGCGGCGTCAAGGACCGCGGGTTCATGGACTCGATCTACTTCACCGACCCGCTCGGGCTGCTGATCGAGCTCGCCTCATACCGCTTCGAGCCGCCGTTCGGCTACACGCACTCAGACGTGCTGCTCAAGGCCCACAAGATCCGCGTCGAGCGCGGGGACTACAACATCGCGCCGGTGCATCTGGCCGACGCGATCGAGCAGCTCGTCACGCGCTCGCGCGAGTCGCTCTCCGACGACCGCTCGCCGAGGGACCCCTACACGCGCGCGCGTCCGATGCAGGTCGAGACGCCCGATGAGTGACGCCTTTCGTCACGGTCGCGCGCCACGGTCGGCCTGCTGAGCGACCGAGCCACCGCGATCGGACGCGCGGTCGCGCGCGAGGCGATCGCCCAAGAACTGTCGCGTCCCCGCGAGGGCCTGAGCGTCATGGCTCACCGTCGCCGGCACGCCGTCCACCTCGGCCACACCGCCGGCCCGAGCGACATCGCGGGCCGGCAGGTGGCGCCACGCGATGAAGGCGCCGAGGACGGCGACGAGCGCGCCGAGGAGCGACGCCCGCGACATCGCGTGGACGAACGCCTCGCGCGCCGGATCGGCGACGGCGGCGCTGATCTGGACGGCGGCCCCGAGCGACTCGCGGGCGGCCGCGGCGACGGGCGCCGGGACGCCCTCGGGGAGTCCCTTGGCGAGCTGCGTCGCGTAGAGCGACGACATGATGCTGCCCACGATCGCGACGCCGAGGGCGCCGCCGAGCTCACGGGTGGTGTCGTTGACCGCAGAGCCGACGTTCGCCCGCTCGGGCGGGAGCGAGCCCATGATCGACTCGGTCGCCGGGGCGCCCGCGAGCCCCATGCCCGCGCCCATGAGGACGAGCGCGATCGCGAGACGGCCGTATCCGGTGCTCGTGGTGACCGTCGCCGCGACGGCCAGGCCCGCAGCGAACAGCAGCATGCCCGTGGTGGTCACGCGCTTGGTGCCGAGGCGCAGGACGAGCCTCGAGGAGAGGGGCGCGAACACGATCATCGCGCCCGCATAGGGCAGGACGCGCAGCCCGGCGGCCAGCGGCGAGTGACCGAGGACGAACTGCAGGTACTGCGTCGAGAGGAAGAGGAACCCGAAGAGCGCGAAGAAGAGCACCATGATCGTGCTGCTCGCCGCGGTGAAGCGCGGGTTGCGGAAGAGCCGAAGGTCGAGCAGCGGCTCCACCGCACGACGCTGCTGCACGACGAACGCGGTCAGCGCGACCGCGGCGAATGCGCCGGCGCCCATCACCGGGGCGGACGTCCACCCCCTCGCCGGCGCTTCGATGACCGCCCAGACGAAGGCGATCAGGCCCGCGCCGGACAGCGCGGCGCCCGTCCAGTCGATGCGCCGCGCGACCCGCTCACGCGATTCGGGGATGACCCGGCGCCCGGCGAGGATCGCCAACGCGCAGAGCGGGACGTTGACGATGAAGATCGATCCCAACCAGAAGCGGTCGAGCAGGAAGCCGCCGACCACCGGGCCGAGCGCGACGCCGAGGCCCGCCGTCGCCGCCCAGATGCCGACGGCCATCGCACGCTCGCGGGCGTCGGGGAAGACGCTGATCAGGAGCGAGAGCGTCGCCGGCATGATGAACGCGGCCCCGGCGCCCATGATGGCGCGGTCGGCGATCAGCAGATCGACGCCGCTCGCGTAGGCCGCGGCCGCCGAGCCGAGTCCGAACACCGCGAGCCCCGAGAGCAGCGTGCGCCGGCGCCCGAAGCGGTCCCCGAGCGTGCCCGCCAGCAGCAGGAGTCCCGCGAACACGAGCGTGTACGCATCGACGACCCACTGAAGCTCGCTCACGTCGGCGTCGAGGTCCTGCGCCAGGGTGGGAAGCGCAACGTTGACGATGGTGTTGTCGATGACGATGGCCAGCAGGCTCACGCACAGGACGCCCAGCGCCGGCCAGCGCGCGCGGGGGCCGTTCACGACGTCACCGCGGCGCGGCTTGGGGTCGACGGGGAGGTCCGAGCGCGTCGCTCGCCCACGAGGATCACGACGCCGAACGCGATGAGCCAGATGCTCCACAGGATGTACCCGAGGAAGTTCGCGGTGTCGACGACCGGGAGATCCAGCGGAGAGAGGACGCCGGCGAGGACGAGGCCCGCCGCCGCCGCGCCCAGCACCCCGAACCAGCGGCCGGCGAAGCGGCGGCCGAGCGCCACGATGACGAGCGCCGTCCACGTGGCGGTGAGGAGATACCCGAGCGTCTCGCCGATCGCCGTGCCGAGGATGTTGCTGGCCGTCGTGAACGAGTCCCGCGCGGAGGCCGCGACGCCGGCCGAGCCGCTCGCGGCGTCGGACGCGTAGCCCGGCACGAGTATAGGCCAGCGCAGCAGGCCGACGACCTGCACGGCGGCCGCCGCGATCCCGACCCGCACCGCGATGCGCATGGCGGGTTTCGACGAGAGCCGCCCGACGCCGATCGCGAT
>JAXDHC010000464.1:0-3118 GCA_034664705.1 Solirubrobacteraceae bacterium | reverse complement strand
GGGTGCAGCTTCTCGATGCCGTGGCGGAACTGGTCGAGGTTCAGTCCGGCGAACACGAACGGCAGGAACATCGAGAAGACGCGCTTCTCCCAGTCGGAGTGGAAGACCGGCTCGTCCGGCGTCGGGTTGATGGCCCCGAGCCCCTCGAGACCGCCGAGATCATGGACGCCGTTCACAGGAAGCTCCCCCTCTGGCCGAGGACAGTCGACACCGGACGGCGCTGAGCCTTCCAGGGCGAACCGGTGGTGTCAACACGTGCGCAGAGATTGACATGGGCGCCGTCGCACCCGCTGCCGGCTCCGGTAGCCTCGCGCCGCGTGATGCCCCTTCCACCCCTTCCCTGAGCGTGACCGCCGAGAGCAGCCTCGCCTTCGACGCCCTCGCGGACTCGACCCGCCGCACGATCCTGCGGGTCCTCGCCGATCGCGGCGAATGCCGCGTCGGGGAGATCGCCGCCGAGGTCAACCACGTCGGGCGCACCGCGGTGTCCAGCCACCTGCGCATCCTGCGCTCCGCCCAGCTCGTCACCGAGCGCCGGGACGGCCGCTACCGGATGTACTCGGTCGATCGCGACGCCGTGCAGGGCGTCGTGGAGTTCCTCGCCGCGCTGTACCGGGCGCCGCTCGACGAGCTGAAGAGCCGCATGGAGCCCCCCACGCCGACCGAAGAGGAGACCAGGAACGGTGGGCGACCTGGTCCTGAACGATGACGAGCTGATCCAGGGCTCGGTCGAGGAGGTCTTCGACCGCATCGCGTCGGCCGACGGCGGCTGGCTGTTCGACGCCGAGTGCGACGGCCTGCACCTCGGCGCCGTCGTGCGCCTGCGCCTCCCGGCGACGCTCGGGTCCGGCGACGCGCTCGGCGCCACCGGGCGCGTGGTCGCGGTGGACCGCCCGCGCCGGCTGGTCATCGAGCAGCACGCGCCGTGGCGCGGGCGCCTGACGTGCCTCGTGAGCGACGCCCGGACGCCCGGCGGCGCGCCGCAGAGCCGGGTGCGGATCGTCGCCGAGGTCCCCGAGGAGGCCATCCACTGGCTGATGCGCCACCGCGGCGTCGCGCTGCCGCCCGAGGCGTCGGAGGACCAGCAGCCCATCGGCCTGCTGGTCAGCCAGTCGGGCCCGGCCAACGTGTTCGCCGGCGCCGCCGAGAACCTCGCGCGGATGGCCGTCGAGGAGATCAACGCCGACGGGCCGCCGCTCGGGCGCCCGCTGCGGCTCGTGGTGGGCGACGACGGCACGTCGCCGACGATGGGGGCCGTCGCGGCGCGGCGGCTCGTCGAGGCGGAGGGCTGCTCCGTCGTCATCGCGAGCGTCACGTCGGCGGTGTTCGCCGCCGCCAGCCGCGCGATCGCCGACCGCGGCGCGCTGCTCGTCTTCAGCGTCACGAACGAGGGCGGCCCGACCGGCGACCGGCTCGTGCGCCTCGGCGAGCGCCCGGACGCGCAGCTCGCGGTGGCCGTCCCGCGCGTCATGGAGCGCAGCGACGGCCGGCGATGGTTCCTGGCCGGCAACGACTACTGCTGGCCGCGCGCGACGAACGCCTGCGCGCGCGCCGCGGTCGCGCGGGCGGGCGGAACGGTGGCCGGGGAGCGGCTCGTCCCCCTCGGCACGCCCGACCTCGAGCCGGTCGTCGAGGCGGTGCGGCGGTCGGGCGCCGACTGCGTGCTCTCGACCTTCGTCGGCGCCGACGCGGCGGCGTTCGAGCGCGCGTTCTACCGCGCCGGCCTGCGGGCCCGCTGCCAGACCCTCTCCCCCGGCCTCGACGAGGCGACACGGGAGCACATCGGCGCCGAGGCCGGCGCGGGCATCTGGTCGGTGTTCGGGTACTTCGAGGACCTGCCGACGGCCGAGAACCGGGCGTTCGTCAGGCGCTACCGCGACCGCTTCGGCGAGTGGGCGCCGCCGCCGTCGAGCCTGTCCGAGTCCGCCTACGAGGCGATGCACCTCGTGGCCGACGCGGCGCGTCGGGCCGGCGGCTGGCACCCGACCGACGTGGGTCGCGCGATGGCGTCCAGCCGCTTCGCCGGACCGCGCGGACCGGTCGCGCTGGCGGGGCCGGGGGCGCTGCGCCAGGAGCTGTTCCTGGCCGAGTCGGTGCCGGGCGGCTACGCCGTGCGCGAGGCCGTGGGTCGTGATGTCGGCACACGTTGACACGCCCGGGGGGCGCTGAGAGGATCGCGGCCGTCGCCCCCGGCCGACGGCCGGAGCGCGGCGTCCACCCTGCGCAACGAGGAGAACCATCGTGCCGGTGCAGCCCCCGTCGTCAAGCGACCTCACGCGGATCGCCGAGTCGTTCGGCATGCCGCTCTCCGAGAACGAGCTCGAGCACTACACCGCGCTGGCCGGCGGCCTCGTGGCCAGCTACGGCCGCGTCGACGAGCTCGACGCGCCGCCGCGGCCCGTCATGTACCCCCGCGCCGACATGGGGCATCGCCCCGTCGGCGAGGAGAACCCGTGCAACGGCTGGGCGTGGAAGTGCTCCATCCCCGGCGCGGCGGAGGGCCCGCTGTCGGGCGTGCGCGTCGGCGTCAAGGACAACATCTGCCTCGCCGGCATCCCGATGCTCAACGGCTCGGAGATGCTCGAGGGCTTCGTCCCGCGCGAGGACGCCACCGTCGTCACCCGCCTGCTCGACGCGGGCGCGGAGATCGTCGGCAAGACCGCCGTGCCGGCGTTCTGCTTCGACGGCGGCCACGTCACCGGCTATCCGCACCCCGAGCCCCAGAACCCGCACGACCCGACGCGCCTGCCGGGCTCGTCCTCGAGCGGCAGCGCGGTCGTCGTCGCCCTCGGCGAGGCCGACATGGCCCTCGGCGGCGACCAGGGTGGCTCGATCCGCATGCCCAGCTCGTGGAGCGGCACCGTCGGCCACAAGCCGACCTGGGGCCTGGTCCCGTACACCGGCGCCTTCCCGATCGAGCTCACGCTCGACCACCTGGGCCCGATGGCGCGCAGCGTCCGCGACTGCGCCCGGATGCTCGAGGTGATCGCCGGCGACGACGGGCTCGACCCGCGCTGGCGCAACAACGAGGTCACGCCCTACGTCGAGGCGCTCGACCGCGGGGCCGAGGGCCTGCGCGTCGGCATCATGACCGAGGGCTTCGACTGGCCCGACATCT
>JAXDHC010000463.1:0-3491 GCA_034664705.1 Solirubrobacteraceae bacterium | reverse complement strand
TTCATCGAGTTCATGCCCCTCGACGCCGACCACACGTGGACGCCCGAGAGCGTTCTCAGCGGCGACGAGATCCGCGCGGCGATCCACGCGGTCTTCCCGCTCGAGGCGCAGCCGCGCGACGCGCACGCCACCGCTCGCGTCTACCGGTTCGCCGACGGCCGGGGCAAGCTCGGCTTCATCAACCCGGTGAGCGAGCCGTTCTGCGGCGACTGCAACCGCATCCGCCTGACCGCCGACGGGCGCCTGCGCACGTGCCTCTTCTCGCTCAACGAGACCGACCTGCGCACGCCGCTGCGCAGCGGCGCGAGCGACGACGACGTCGAGGCAGTCATCCGCGACGCGGTCTGGCGCAAGGAGCTCAAGCACCACGTCAACGACGCCGGCTTCGTGCAGCCGACCCGCTCGATGAGCGCGATCGGCGGCTGAGTGGGGTCGGGTCCCGGCCGGCGCTACCGGCCGGCGCCGACGAGCTCGCGCTCGGCGCGGGCGCCGGCGAAGCGCCCGGCGCCCGTGCGCTCGAGCGTGCGGGCGAGGACGATCGCGCGGGCGAGCAGCGCGGGCTGCGCGACGGCGCCGCGGCCGGCGCGGCGCACCGCGGTCGCGAGCCGCAGCATCGAGGCGCCGTGGCCGGCGGCGAGCGAGGCGTCGACCTCGGCATCGCGCTCGTGGCCCATGACGTCCGCCGCGAGGTCGAGGGCGGCCGCGAGGTCGCGGGCGGCCGACGCGTCGTCCAGGGCCTGGACGCGCTCGACGTAGCGGCGGAAGGCCTTCGTGAGCTCGCGAGGACCCTCGCGCCCGCCCCGGCGACGGGAGAGGGAGGGCGTGACGCCGGGATGGGTGTGACGGTGGGGGGGCATGGGCTCCGGGGGGTTCGCTCGAGCGGGGGCGTCTCGAGAGGCGAGACCTGTCGTACGCACAGGATGTCCACCACGTGTTGGAATCCCTGATCGGTTCCGGTAAGAAAGCGGTATGAGCGCAATGGACGGCGCGAAGGTGCTCGTCGTGGACGACGACGAGATGATCCTGGCGGTCGTGCGCCGGCTCGTGGAGGGGGCCGGCGGAGAGGTGACGGCGGTGGGCAGCACCGAGGAGGGGCTGCGGGCGATGTACGCCTCGCGGCCGCAGCTCGTCGTGCTCGACATCGACCTCCCCGGCCTCGACGGCTGGCAGGCGCTCGAGCGCATCCGGCAGATGACGGACGTGCCGGTCGTCATGCTGAGCGGACGCGTCGACGAGCTCGAGAAGGTCCGCGCGCTGCAGGCGGGCGCCGACGACTACGTGACGAAGCCGTTCGGCGCCCAGGAGCTGCTCGCGCGGCTGCAGGCGCACCTGCGGCGCGCCTCGGCCCCCCGGCCGGCGGAGGCCGAGGAGCTGCGCCCGTACCGCGACGACGCGCTCACCGTCGACTTCGTCCACGCCGAGGCCACGGTCGCCGACCGCCCGCTCCCGCTGACGCCGCGGGAGTTCCGCCTGCTCGCCGCGCTCGTCCGCCACGAGCGCCGGACGCTGAGCGCCGCGCAGCTCCTCGAGCTGGCCTGGGACGACCCGGCCGGCGACCCGCGGCGCGTGAAGGTCTACGTCGGCTATCTGCGCGCCAAGCTCGTCGCGGCCGGGCTGGACCCCTCGCCGATCGACACCGTGCGCGGCTTCGGCTACCGGTACGAGCCGCCGAAGGTGGGCGCCCGCGGCTGAGCGCGCTCCGGCGCCGGTCAGGCCAGGAGCACGAGGTCGAGCGCGCCCGCCCGACCGCCCAGCGCGTCCGGCCACCCGAGGATCTGGAGCGCGCATCCGCACGCGCACGCGAGCGCCTCGAGCTCGCCGAGCGTGGACGCGCGCGCCTCGAACGCCTCGGCGCAGGCGGAATCGGAGCAGACCAGACGGGCGACGAACACGCCTGCAACCTGGCACCGCGCGCGGACGGATCGCACGTCCGCTTGCAGGGCGTGCCGGGTCGTGGGCCACGGACACATATCCTGTGTCGGATGGAGGGCTCGGTCGACACTCGGAGCTGGCTGCGGTGCTACCGCTGCTGGTCGACGGAACTCGAGGTGCAGGTGCACTACGAGGGCATCCACAAGATCGACCCGGAGAGCGGCGAACGCTCCGAGGTCGTGGACGAGATGCAGGAGGCCGTGGTCCAGTGCCTGGACTGCATGCACGACCAGCCGCACCTCGGCTTCCGCGACGGCCGCGTGGAGCCGATCGAGGACCGCTGGGAGCGGATGATCGCCGGCACGCCCTGGGTCGCCTCGTGCACCGTGACCGTCGACGCCGACGACGTCGAGACGTGCTCGGGCCCGGAGGCCGGGGACGCGCTCAGCTTCGCCGCCTTCGGCGACCACGGCACGCGCGAGTTCTTCACGCACGTGCGCTTCCACAAGCACGAGGACGACACGACGATCACCGTGCATCTCCTCGTCGAGCTCTACGCGCGATCGCAGGAGGAGGCGACCGAGGTGCTGGAGGGCGCCGCCCGCGGCCGTCTGGCCATCACGTCGCTCGCCGAGGAGTCCCGGCCGCCGGCCGCGACCGGCGACGACCCGCACTGACCCTCCCCCGGGCGCTGCACGCGGACCGCGATGCCGCGGTCGCTGACGTGCTCCACCGCCTGAACGCCGACGAGACCCGCGAGGCGCTCGGCCGCCAGCCGCACGCGGGCGGGCGCCGCACGCAGGGTCACGGACACGCGCCCGGGGCGGTGGCGGTCAGCGGCCTCGAAGTGCAGCGCGACGATCGTGCACATGCGGGCGCGGCACAGCGACACGATGCGGTCGAGCACGAGCGGCGTGTCGCCGACGGTGAGCTCGAGGTGGTGGGTGGGGTGCATGACGGGCCTCCCGCTGGTCCCGTCGAGAGCACGTGGCACGCACCACCGCCGCCCGATCGGGACGGTCGGCCTGCGCGGTCGTCGGACGCGCAGGCTCAGGTGGTAATGGCGATCATGGACGCGCCGAGGAGGCGGCTGGCGATGCAGCGCGCTGAAGCGTGGTCTCCGCGGTGGTCCGGCACGACGGCGCGAAGGGTACCGCGACGGCGCGCGGTCAGTCCACCAGCGCGCGCAGCTGGCGCACCGCGAGCGTCAGGCCGGCCAGGTCCGCCCCCTCGCCGGCGAGCGACCGCGTGAAGCCGGTCAGGCGCGCTCGGCCCTCCGCGTGGGCGTCGAGGAAGCGCTCGATCGCCTCCTCGACGCCGGCCTCCCCGGCGTCCTCCAGCGCCCGCTGAGCCACGAGCCGGCGCGCGGCGAGGACGTCGTCGCGCACGGCCTGGAGCGCCCAGCGCTGCATCCGCGTGCCGACCGGGAGCCCGGCGATCTCGTGCTCGAGCCAGGCGAGCTGGAGCTCCTGGCCGAGCAGGAAGAACGCCCGGCCGACCTCCTCGACCGAGCGGCCGGTGGCGCTCGCCTCCGCGTCGTCGTCGGGCGCGTGCTCCAGCGCGCCGCCGTAGGCGTGGTCGCGGGCGAGCTCCTCGGGGACGCCCTGCTCGGCGAGCTC
>JAXDHC010000462.1:0-4266 GCA_034664705.1 Solirubrobacteraceae bacterium | reverse complement strand
GCGAGACCTCGACCGAGACCTCCTCGAGCGGCAGCGGGATCGGGGGCTCGGGCTTGGTCGCCTTGACCCACACGTACTCGACCGGGAAGTCCGAGAGGATCCGGTCGGCGATCACGCTGCACAGCCGCTCGAGCGTGCGGTACGGCCGCTCCTGGGCGACGAGCCACGCCACCTGGCAGACCTGGCCGTAGTCGACGGTGTCCTCGACCATGTCGGTCACCGTCGCGTCGCACTCGCCGACCTCCAGGCGGAGGTCGAGGACGAGCCGCTGGCCCACCTCTCGCTCCGCGGCGCTCACGCCGTGGTGGGTGTACAGCGAGAGGCCGGTGACCTCGATCGTCACCTCCGTCTGCGGGGCCTCCTCGCCATCGTCGTCCTCGTCGTAGTCGAGGTCCTCGAGATCGTCGTCGTCGCGGTCAGGCGCCATCGCGGCCCAACGTAGCAGCCGCCACCACGAGGGCATCCGCCGTGGCCGCGACGTCATGGACCCGGAACACGGTCGCCCCGCGCTCGAAGGCGAGCACGTTCGTCGCCACCGTCGCCGAGACGCGCTCGTGCGGGTCCTCGCGGCCGGTGAGGCCGCCGAGGAAGCCCTTGCGCGACGTCCCGACCAGCACCGGGAACCCGAGCGCCACGATCTCGTCGATGCGCCGCAGGAGCTCGAGGTTGTGCGCGACGGTCTTGCCGAAGCCGATCCCGGGATCGAGCGTGATCCGCTCCTCGGCCACGCCCTGGGCGATCGCGAACGCTGCACCCTCCTCGAGGAACGCCTTGACGACGGAGACGACGTCGTCGTAGCGCGGGTCGACCTGCATCGTGCGCGGGTCCCCGAGCATGTGCATCAGGCAGCAGTCGCACCCGCGCTCGGCCACGAGCGCGGCGAGCTCCGGCTCGTGGCGGAAGGCGGTCACGTCGTTGACGTACGTCGCGCCGGCGTCGAGCGCGGCGCGCGCGACGGCGGCCTTCATGGTGTCGACGCTCAGCTGGGCGCCGGTCTCCCGGAGCGCCTCGATGACCGGGACGACGCGCGCGAGCTCCTCCTCGAGCGTCACGGGGTCCGAGAACGGCCGCGTGGACTCGCCGCCGACGTCGAGGATCGTCGCGCCCTCGGCGACGAGCTGAGCGCCGTGGGCGATCGCCGCCCCGCGCTCGAACCACTCGCCGCCGTCGGAGAACGAGTCGGGCGTGACGTTGATGATGCCCATGATGCGAAACGCGGCGGCCACGTCCGCATCCTTAGCACGGCGGGGCGGCCGGTCAGCGCGCCGTGCCCGCGCGCGTCACGGCTGCGCGTCGCCGCCGGCCAGCCAGGCGACGAGCGCGGCGCGGCCGAAGCGCCATTCCTCGCCGATCCGCCGGCCCGGCAGCGTCCCCGCCTCGGCCAGCGCGAGGACGGCGTCCTCGTCGACCTGGAGGAGCGCCGCCGCCTGATCCGGCGTGAGGACCTCGGGGGGCTCGGCGGGGCGGAACGAGTGGTGGCCGACCACGAGCTGCGGCTCGTCGGCCTCGACGACGACGCGCCGGGGCAGCGCTCCGGGCGCCTCGGCGCCGAGCCGGCGCAGGGCGCGGAGCCCGTCGTCGCTGTCGGGGTCGACGTAGCGGGCGACGAGCCCGGCGACGAGGTCCTTCTTCGGAGCGCCGACGGCGTGGGCGGCGCGGTCGAGCTTGCGCGCCTCGTCGGCCGGGAGGCGGACGTAGAGCGCGGTGTGGCGGTCGGGCGATGTGCTGCGGGGTGGCATATCGTCGAGAATATCGCGCTATCCCACGCTCGCGCAACCGCGCTTTCACGCGCTCTGCCGGGCCTCGCCCGTGACGTTCCGCGCCGCGCCGGGCTAGGCTCGCGCTCATGGCGATCCATCCCGGCCGGCACGTCGCTCGGATCGAGGGCGACTTCGTCGTCTTCCTGATCGGCATGCGGGTCAACCGGCCGTGGCGCGTGCGCCAGTGGTGGCCGGTGTTCCGGGCCATGCCGCGCATGATCAAGGAGCTCGAGGCCGACCCGGACTCGGGGTTCCTCGGCGCCACGCAGGGCCTGCTGACCACCGGCCCGTCGCTCGTGCAGTACTGGCGCTCGTTCGAGCATCTCGAGCGCTACGCGCGCAGCCCGGACGCGGAGCACCTCCCCGCGTGGCGGGAGTTCAACCAGCGCGTCCGCGGCTCGGGCGACGTCGGGATCTGGCACGAGACCTACCGCGTCCGCGCCGGCGAGTACGAGACGATCTACGGCAACATGCCGCGCGTCGGCCTCGGGGCGGTGGGCGAGCACGTGCCGATCGGCTCGACGTCCGCGACCGCGGCGCGCCGGATCGGCGAGCGGCCCGACGACACGTCGCCCGTCGCGGGGTACTGAGCGCCGGCCCCTACGCCGGGACGAGGGCGACCGCCCGCGTCCACGCGCCGCTGCCCCGCTCGACCTTCACGGGGAAGGCGACGATCGTCGCGCCCGCGGCCGGGATCGTCGCGAGGTTCGCGAGCTTCTCCAGCTGCAGGTAGGCCCGCTCGATTCCGGCGAAGTGCGCGGGCCAGAGAGCGGCCGGCTCGCCGCGCTCACGCCACTCCGCGCCGATGAGCGGATACGGCCGGTCCAGGCTCCACGCGTCGGTGCCGATGGCGCGCACGCCGCGCTCGACGAGGCCGAGCACGGCCTCGCGGCCCAGCCCGCAGCCCAGCTCCCAGAACCCCTCGGTCCCCCAGGCGCGCTCGGCGCCGGTGAAGAGCGCGACGACGTCGCCCGCGCGCAGCGGGTGGCCGAGGCGATCGAGGCGCTCGTCGACGTCTGCGAGCGCGACCTCGTGGCCCGCCGGCAGGTCGGAGACGTCGAGGACGACCAGCGGCCCGAGGCACCAGCCGAGCGGCACCTCGTCGATCGTCGGGGCCGGCGCGTCGCCGGCGACGGGCGCGTAGTGCCAGGGCGCGTCGACGTGCGTCCCGGCGTGCGTCGACAGGCGATCGAACGTCTCGCCGGCGAAGCCGTGGCCGCCGGGCAGCGCGTCGCGCGGGATGCCGTAGAGGGCCTCCCAGGCGCCGGCCCCGTCGGCGTGGTCGAGGCGCTGCACGTGCGGCGGCACCGGCTCGCTCGGCGTGGCCCCGAGCGGATGGCTGAGGTCGACGAGGCGGACGCGACGTCCGAGGACCTCGACGGGCGGGTCGGTCACGCGGCGGATCGTGGCAGGACCGGCGCCTCAGCCGGCCCGCGGGGCGCTCGCCGAGAACGAAGAACGCCGGGCTCGATCACGACGATCGGACCCGGCGCTGGAAGACGCGGTGGACGCGCGGCGCTACGCGAGCTCGGGCTTCTCCGGCCGCTCGAGGCCGCGGGCCTCGACGCCGCCGCCGGCGAGCCCGGGGCGCGGGAGCGGGCGGGGGCTCTCACGGCCGGGGCGCTCGGCGGGCTGCGCGGTGCCCGGGACGTCGGGCGGCGATGCCGGCTCCTCGGGCCCGAAGACCTCCTCCTCCGTCTTGCCGGCGAGGAGGGCCTCGAACTGCTCGCGCTCGATCGTCTCGCGCTTGAGCAGCAGCTCGGAAATCGTGGTGAGCATCTCGCGGTGCTCGGAGAGGATGTCCTTGGCCTGCTGGTGGGCGCCCTCGACGATCCGGCGGATCTCGTCGTCGATCTCGCGGGCGAGCTCGTCGCTGTAGTCCGGCTCGGAGGAGAACTCGCGGCCGAGGAACGGCATCCCGTGGTCGTGGCCGAACACCCGCGGCCCGAGCTTCTCGGACATGCCGAAGCGCATGACCATCTGCTTGGCCGTCGCGGTGATCTTCTCGCGGTCGTTCGAGGCGCCGGTGGTTATCTCGCTGAAGACGATCTCCTCCGCGGCCCGGCCGCCGAGGGTCATCGCCATCGTGTCCTGCAGCTCCGCGCGCGTGGTGAGGAACTTGTCCTCGGTCGGGAGCGAGATCGTGTACCCGAGCGCCTGGCCGCGGGAGATGATCGAGATCTTGTGCACCGGGTCGGAGTGCTCGAGGTAGTGCCCCACGATCGCGTGACCCATCTCGTGGTACGCGGTGATGAGGCGTTCCTTCTCCGACATGACGCGGGTCTTCTTCTCGGGGCCGGCGATCACTCGCATGATCCCTTCCTCGAGCTCGACCATCGTGATCTCGCGCTTGCCCGTGCGGGCCGTCAACAGGGCCGACTCGTTGATCAAATTGGCGAGGTCGGCTCCGGTGAAGCCCGGCGTCTGGCCGGCGAGCGCGTCGAGGTCGATCTCCTTGGCGAGCGGCTTGCCGCGGGTGTGAACCTCGAGAATCTGCTTGCGGCCT
>JAXDHC010000461.1:0-2863 GCA_034664705.1 Solirubrobacteraceae bacterium | reverse complement strand
CGCGGTGCGCTCGAGCTGCTCGTAGCGGCCGCGATCGCCGGGGAACGGCGGTGCCCCGACGGCGGCCGCGTAGAGCACGGTGCCGATGCCCCACACGTCGGTGGCGGCCGAGATGCGCCCGCCCCGGGCCTGCTCCGGCGCCATGTACGCCCGCGTCCCGCGGCCCCGGACGGCCCGCCCGGGGCGCGACGCCAGGCTGAGGTCGATGAGCTTGCAGAACCCGCGGTCCATCATCACGTTCGCCGGCTTGATGTCGGCGTGCAGCAGCTCGTGGCGGTGCAGGTAGTGCACGGCCGAGCAGAGGTGGATCCCGAGCTGCACGACGACCGGCGCCGGCGTCCGGCGCGCCGAGCGCTTGATCGCGTCGTTGACGCTGCCGCCGGTGAGCGTCTCGAGGATGAGCACCGGCCCGCGCAGCAGCTCGTAGGCCCGGACGATGTGGGGGTGGGCGAAGCCGAGCAGCATGCGCCCCTCGCGCAGCAGGCGGCGCCGGGGGCCGGCGTCGCCCGCGCGGTCCGGGCGCAGCAGCTTGGCGATGCAGTGGCAGTCGCGCTCCTCGCTCCAGACGTCGTAGACGTCCAGCGCCTCGCCGCGCGCCAGGTGGCCCAGCACCGAGTAGCCGGGCGCGAGCTCCATGCCGGCGGGGACCGGCGGCGGCGCCGCGCTCACGCGCCGGACGCGGCCGGGGCCACGTCCTCGTCGTGCTCGTGCAGGCGCCACAGGCGCGCGTAGGCGCCGCCCAGGGCCAGCAGCTGCTCGTGGGTGCCGCGCTCCGCGACCCGCCCGCCGTCGAGGACGAGGATCGCCGTGGCGTCGCGGACGGTGAGGAGGTTGTGCGAGATCACGATGGTCGACCGGCCGGCCATGAGCCGGCGCAGCGGCTCGAGCACGCGGAGGCTGGACTCCGCGTCGAGGCCGGTCGTCGGCTCGTCGAGGATCAGCACCGGCGCGTCGCGGATCATGGCGCGCGCGATCGCGATGCGCTGGCGCTGCCCGCCCGAGAGGCGCCGTCCGCGCTCGCCGATCCGGGGGTCGTAGCCGTCGGGCAGCCCGACGACGAAGTCGTGCGCGTCGGCGGCGCGGGCGGCGTCCTCGATCTCCTCGGGCGTGGCTCCGGGGCGGCCGTAGGCGATGTTCTCGGCGACGGTGCCCTCGAAGACGAGCGTCTCCTGGAGCAGGACGGCCACGTTGTCGCGCAGCGACCGCAGGGTGACGTCGCGCACGTCGACGCCGTCGACGCTGACCGTCCCGCGGTCGGGCTCGTGGAAGCGCAGCAGCAGCTTGGCGATCGTCGACTTGCCGGCGCCGCTGGAGCCGACGAGGGCGATCGTCTCCCCGGGCGCGACGGCGAACGAGACGTCCTGCACGGCGTCCGCGGAGGCGCCGGGGTAGCGGTAGGTGGCCGCGTCGAGCGCGACGTCGCCGCGGGCGCGCCCGAGGGTCCGGGCGCCGGGCCGGTCGCGCACCTCGGGCTCCTCGTCGAGGACCTCGAGGAGCCGCTCGGCGCCGGCCGACGCCGAGTAGAAGGCGTTGACGAGCTTCGTCAGCCCGCGGATCGGCCCGTACAGCCGGCTCGTGAACGCCATGAAGGCGAGCAGGCCGCCGAGGGTCAGGTCGCCGCGCGAGAGCTTGTACGTCCCGTACCCGATCACGACGAGCGCGCCGAGCAGCTGGATGAGGTCGACCATCGGCGTGAAGAGCGCGCGGAGCCGCGTCGACGCCAGCGTCGCGTTCATGGCGCCGAGGTTCTCACGGTGGAAGCGGTCGACCTCGCTGTCCTGGCGGTTGTAGGCCTGCACGACCTGGACGTTGCCCAGCGACTCCTCGGCGACGGCGCTGATCGAGCCGCTGCGGCGCCGCTTCTCGCGCGACGCGCGGCGGATCAGCCGCGAGAAGCGCCGCGACACGAGCCAGAAGAACGGCGCAACGACGAGCGAGACGAGCGCGAGGTCCCACTGCAGGTAGAACAGCGCCGCCCCGAAGAACAGGATGTTCAGCGCGTACGACAGCGCGTCGGCGACGCCGCTGAGGAGGAGCCCCTCGATCGCCGACACGTCGCCCGTCAGGCGGGCGAGCAGGTCGCCGATGCGCCGGCGCTCGAAGAAGCCGAGCGACAGCCCCTGCATGTGGCCGAACACCGTCGTGCGCAGGTCGAGCAGGAAGCGCTCGCCGACCCACGTCGAGAGGTACTCGTCGGCGAACTCCACGAGGCCGTTGAGCAGCGTGAGCCCGACGTAGACGAGCGCGATCCACCAGAACGGGTCGAAGTCGCGCGGGACGAACACCTCGTCGACGACGACCTTGAACATCCAGATGAGCGCGGTGTCGATCGCCGGCGTCAGGACGATGAAGACGAGCGTCAGCCAGAGCCACTTGCGATACGGACGCGCGTAGGGCCAGAACCGCCGCAGGACCTCGCGCAGCGAGAGCGTCGGGGCCGCGGCGACGACGCCGGGGGAGGCGTCGGCCACGACGAGCCAGCCGCGGATGCGATCACGGAGCGCGCGCACGCCGGGAGGCTACGTGCGCGGGGCGTCGGCCCGCGAGCTTTACCAAGATTTTGCCGTCCTCTGCTCAAGCGCTGGGGAGCCGTCGTCGACCATGTCCGTGCACGGAGCAAATCCCCATGGCAGGAGGTAGCACCAGATGTCCAAGCATCGCCGTCGTCACAAGATCCGCCGCAGCCAGGCCGCCGTGGACGCCACCCCGGTCACGCCGGCCACGCCTGTCTCCGGCGCGGGCAGCAGCTCGCAGAGCGCGCCGTCGGCCGACAGCAACAGCAACGACAACAGCGCTTCCTAGCGACCGCGCCGGCCCACCCCCCAGGCCGGCTCGGCCACACGGGCCCCTCCGCAGGACGCGG
>JAXDHC010000460.1:0-8025 GCA_034664705.1 Solirubrobacteraceae bacterium | reverse complement strand
TGAGGCCGACGACGCCGCACAGCGCGGCCGGGCAGCGGATGGAGCCGCCCGTGTCCGACCCGAGGGCGATCGGCACGATGCCGGCCGCGACCGCCGCGGCCGAGCCGCCGCTGGAGCCGCCGACGAGCCGCGCCGGGTCCCACGGGTTCCGGGTGCCGGGCGTGACCATGCCCAGCGCCAGCTCGTGGGTGGTCGTCTTGCCGACGACGACGGCGCCCGCACGGCGGACGGCGGCGACGACCGCCGCGTCGGCGGCGGGCATGCGGTGCCCGCCGCGCGCGGTGCCGTAGCGCGTCGGCACGCCGCCGACGTCGACGATGTCCTTCACGCCGAGCGGGATGCCGTGCAGCGGCCCGGCGTCGCGGCCGGCCCGCAGCTCGCGGTCGGCCGCGCGGGCCTGGGCGATCGTGAGCTCGGGCGTCAGGGTCGCGAACGCGCCGATCGTGGGCTGGAGCGCCTCCGCGCGGGCCAGGGCCGCCTCCGCCAGCTCGGCGGCGGTGACCTCCCCGGCCCGCAGCGCACGCCCCATCTCGCGCACGCTCGCGCCGCTCACCAGCATCGCTCCGGCGCGGTGGCGGGCGGCACGTCGTCGGCCGGCGCCGCGTCGAGCATCGCGCTCGCCGCGGCCAGCATGCGCCGATAGGACTCGAGGGCGCGCGCCTCGTCGGCGTCCGCGCCGGCGGGACGGCCCTCGGCGGGCGGGGGCTCGGTCATGCGCCCTCCCCCGCGGCGGTCGCCAGGCGCACGACCTCCGCCGTCACGACCTTGCCCATCGCGTTGGCGGGCAGCTCGTCGACGACGACGACGCGCTTGGGGCACTTGTACGGCGCGAGCTCGCCGCGGGCGTGGGCGACGACGGCCTCGGCGTCGACGGCCGCGCCGTCGGAGGCGACGACGACGGCGACGACCTCCTCGCCCCAGCGCTCCGACGGCACCCCGACGACGGCGGCGCGCTCGATCCCGGGCGCCCGCTCGAGGACGAGCGCGACCTCGCGCGGGTACACGTTCATCCCGCCCGTGATGATCAGCTCCTTCGAGCGGCCCGTGATCTGCAGCACGCCGTCGGCCGGGTCCAGGCGGCCGATGTCGCCGGTGCGGAACCATCCGCCGGGGTGAAAGGCCTTGGCGCCCGCGTCGCCGGCGCCGCGGTAGCCGTCGAACACCTGCGGCCCGCGCAGGAGGATCTCGCCGTCCTCGCCGTCCCGCACGGGGGCGCCGTCGGCGTCGGCGATCGCCAGCTCGACGCCCGGCAGCGGCACGCCGACCGTGCCCGCGCGGCGCTCGCCGTCGTAGGCGTGCGAGACGTCGAGGCCGCTCTCGGTCGTCCCGTAGCGCTCCAGCGGCGGGCGCCCGGCGACCGCGGCGATCCGCCCGGCGAGCGCGGGCGACAGCGGCGCGGACCCCGACACGAGCAGCCGCGGCGTCCGCAGCGCCGAGGGATCCTCGGCGGCGAGCAGGCGCTCGTAGACCGCGGGCACCGCGAAGAGCACCGTGGCCGGCGTCGCGGCGATCGTCGCGAGCAGCCGCTCGGGGTCCAGCCGGCTCGCGATGACCGCGCGCGATCCGGCCAGCAGCGTCGCGTGGACGCCGCCGAGGCCGTGCTGGTGGAAGAGCGGCAGCGCGTGGACGAGGACGTCGTCGGCGCTCCAGCGCCATGCGAGCATCGCGCCGCGGATCGACGAGAGCAGGTTGCCGTGGGTCAGCGGGACGGTCTTCGGCGTGCCGGTCGTACCCGACGTGTAGGCGAGCAGCGCGACGTCGCCGGGGCCCAGGGGCGGCACGGGCAGGCCCGGCCCGTCCGCCGCGCCGTCGACGAGCGCCTCGAGCTCGACGACCTCGAGCCCGTCGCCGCGCTCGGCGGCGATCCGGCGCAGGTGCTCCGCGCCCGTGCCGGCGGCCACGGCGAGCGCCGCATCGCTGTCGGCGGCGATGTGGCGCAGCTCGGTCTCGGTGTACGCCGGATTGGCGAGCACGACCGTCGCGCCCGTCCGCAGCGCGCCGAGGTAGGCGACGACCAGCGCGAGCGACGTCGGCGCGCTGATGGCCACCGCGGCGCCGGGCTCGGCGCCGCGGTCGCGCAGCCGCCGCGCCACGCCCGCAACGGCGGCGTCGAGCTCGCCGTGCGTCACGCCCGCGCCGTAGATCTCGAGCGCGGGGCGGTCCGGGTGGGCGGTCGCGGTCGCGTGGAAGGCGGCGGGGAGGGAACCGGCCGCGAGCTCGGCGCGTAGCGCGCCGGCGTCGGCGTCACGTCCCGTGTGCAGCCGCCACGCGGCCAGCGCGCGGTCGCGCACGGCGGGCGTGCCGGACCGGTCGGTCACGGGGCCTCCGGCGGGGGCAGCAGGCCCGCGATCGACCCCGACCAGCCGCGGTTGCCCTCCTGCTCGAGCGCCAGCGCGGCGAGCAGGCCGGACGCCTCGTGGGCGATCGCCTTCACCCGGGCGACGGCGTCGGCGTCCAGCGCCGCGAGCTGCTCGGCGAGCGCGAGCGCGGCCGCGCGCGGGTCGTCCTCGAGGCGGTCGAGCAGGCCGATCGCGTGCGCCTCCTCCCCGGCGACCGTGCGCATGCTCAGGCACAGGTCGATCGCGCGCCCACGGCCGACGAGCGACGGCAGGCCCCAGGCGCCGACGGCGAGGCCGTGCCCCGGGCCGGCGAAGCGAAAGCGCGCGGCGGGGCTGCCCACGCGCAGGTCGGCGGCGATCGCCAGCTGCGCGCCACCGCCGACGGCGGGCCCGCCGACCGCGGCGATCACCGGCGCCGGGAGCCGGAGGATCTCGCCGTACAGCTCGTACAGCTGGTCGCTGACCTCGGCGCGGGCGGCGTCGTCGAGGCGCAGGTCGGCGCCCGAGCAGAACGACGCCGGGTCGGCCGAGCCGATGACGACCGCGCGCGCCGGGGTCCCGGCCAGCGCCTCGCGCAGCGCGCGGACGAGGTCGCCGTCGAGCGCGTTGCGCCGCTCCGGGCGATCGAGCCACAGGGCCACCACGCTGCCGCCGACGCGCTCCACCCGGAGCGACTGCGATCCCTCTCGTCCGTTCGCCACGCCGCGATCGTAATACTTTGTACCTTCTACGGATGGCAAAGATCGAAACCGACGACGGCATCAGGCTCCACGTGGAGGAGCACGGCACGGGCACGCCCATCCTCTTCATCCACGAGTTCGCCGGCGACCACCGCAGCTGGGAGCCGCAGGTCCGCCACTTCCAGGACCGCTACCGCTGCATCGTCTACGGCGCCCGCGGCTACACGCCGTCCGACGTGCCCTCCGACCCGGACGCGTACTCCCAGGCGCGCGCGGTCGCCGACGCGATCGCCGTCCTCGACGGGCTGGGGATCGACCGCGCCCATGTCGTCGGCCTGTCGATGGGCGGCTTCTGCACCATCCACCTCGGCCTGCGCCATCCCGACCGCGCGCTGTCGCTCGTCGTCGGCGGCTGCGGCTACGGCGCGGCGCCCGACGCGCGCGACGGCTTCCGCCGCGAGTGCGCCGCGATCGCCGAGGCGATCCGCGACGAGGGCATGCCGGCGTTCGCCGAGCGCTACGCGCAGGGCCCGGCCCGCGTGCAGTTCCAGGACAAGAACCGCGAGGGCTGGGAGGTCTTCGCCCGTCAGCTCGGCGAGCACTCCGAGGAGGGCTCGGCGCTCACGATGCTCGGTGTCCAGCGCGAGCGCCCCTCGCTCTACGACCTGCTCGACGAGCTCGGCGCGATGACGGTGCCCACGCTGATCCTCGCCGGCGACGAGGACGACGGCTGCCTCGACACCGACCTCGCGCTCAAGCGGGCGATGCCGGCGGCGAGCCTGACCGTGCTGCCGCGCACGGGCCACACCGCCAACCTCGAGGAGCCCGAGGTGTTCAACGCCGCCGTCGAGCGCTTCCTGCGCTCCGTCGAGGACGGGACGTGGCAGTCGCGCGACCCGCGTTCGATGACCGCGAGCATCACCGGGATGTGACCACGCCCGCGGCCGATCCCGCGCCGCCGCCGGCCCCGCTCGTCGAGGGCCTGTTCGCCGTGGGGCCCGACGGGCGCCCGCACCTCGTGGCCAGCCGCTGCGCGGACTGCGGCGAGCTCGCCTTCCCGTGCCGGTCGGTGTGCCCCCGCTGCAAGCGCCCGACGATGGCGCCCGTGCCGGTCGGCGAGCGCGGCCGGCTCTTCAGCGTCACGGCGTGCCACGCCGCGCCGGCGGGCTGGCGCGCCCCGTACCTGCAGGCCTACGTCGAGATCCCCGAGGGCCTGCGGATCTTCTCGCTGATCAGCGACGAGGTGGCGCCCGAGGCCGACGCATTGGCGCCCGGCGCCGCGATGGAGCTCGTCGTCGAGCCCGTCGGCGCGGCCGGCGACCGCGTGACCTACAAGTACCGCCCCGTCGCGGAGGCGTGAGCGCGATGCGCGAGGCCGCCGTCGTCGGGGTCGGGATGCACCCGTTCGGCCGCCACCCGGACCGCTCCCTGAAGGACCTCGGGCGCGAGGCGGTCTGGCGGGCGATCGACGACGCGGGCATCGACCCGCGGCGCATCGGCTGCGCCTACGTCGGCAACTCGCTCGGCGGGCTGCTCACCGGCCAGGAGGGCATCCGCGGCCAGGTGGTCCTGCACGACTGCGGCCTGGACGACATCCCCGTGATCAACGTCGAGAACGCGTGTGCCAGCGGCTCGACGGCCCTGCGCGGCGCGTGGCTCGAGGTCGCCTCCGGCGCCTGCGACGTCGCGCTCGCGCTCGGCGTCGAGAAGATGTTCGTCGGCGACACGGCGCGCTCGCTCGCCGCGCTGGCCGCCGACTCCGAGATCGAGCTCGCGGCGATGGGCATGCAGTTCAGCGCCGTCTACGCCATCCACCCGAAGTACAACCTGCGCGGGCGCATGGACGAGTACGGGTGGACGGCGCGCGACTTCGCCGACGTCGTCGTCAAGAACAGCCGCCACGGCGCGCTGAACCCCTACGCCCAGCACCGCCGCGCGCTCGACGCCGACGAGGTCCTCGCGAGTCCCATGGTCACCGACCCGCTCACGCGCCTCATGTGCTCGTCGATCGGCGACGGCGCTGCCGCGGCGATCGTCTGCGCCCGCGACGACGCCGCGTCGCTCAGCGAGCGCGTCCCCATCACGATCGCCGCCGCCCACCTGCGCTCGGGGCACTTCGTCACGAGCGGCGATCCGCACCTCACCACGCTGCGCGACATGGTGGCCGCCCTCTACGACGAGGCCGGCATCGGCCCCGAGGACATCGACGTCGCCGAGGTCCACGACGCCATGGCGCCCGTGGAGCTGCTCGTCTACGAGCAGCTCGGCCTCTGCGGCCCCGGCGAGGGCCCCCGGCTCGTGCGCGAGGGCCACACCGCGATCGGCGGCGCGCAGCCGGTCAACCCGAGCGGCGGCCTCACGTCGCGCGGGCATCCCGTCGGCGCGACCGGGCTCGGGCAGGTGGTCGAGCTCGTGTGGCAGCTGCGCGGCGAGGCCGGCGCGCGGCAGGCCAAGGAGCGCCCGCTCACGGCGCTCGCGCACAACCAGGGCGGCCTGCTGGCGAGCATGGACTCGGCGGCCTACGCGCTGACGCTTCTGACGCGCTGACGCACTAGGCGCCGGAGCCGGCGGCCGCGGCGCCGCGGTAGGTCCCCAGCGACCACCGGTTGCCGTCGGGGTCGGTCACGGTCACCTCGCGGGAGCCGTAATCGCGGTCGACCGGCTCGGTCACGTCGGCGCCGCTGGCCTTCGCGCGCTCGTACGCGGCGTCCGCGTCGTCGACGACGACGTAGACGACGCTGACGCCGGGCGGCGTGGCCGTGGAGCCGGCGCGCTCGTCGCCGGCCATGATGGAGCCGGCGCCGACGCGGATCTCGGCATGGGCCACACGGCCCTCGCCGTCCTCGTAGACGGCGACGCGCTGGGCCCCCAGGGCGCGCTCGAGCCAGTGCAGCGACGCCTTGGCGTCGCGGAAGGTGAGACATGGGAAGACGGACTGATGCATGCCGGCGACCCTACGCCGGCGCCTCGCGGGCGTCTTGAACGGATGGGAACGCCGTGGGCGGCACGCCGGCCAGCGCGCGGAACTCCCGCGCCAGGTGCGCCTGGTCGGCGAATCCGTGCTCGGCGGCGAGCCGCGCGAGCGGGACGGACCCCAGCCGGGCGCGGGCGGCCTCGAAGCGGATGAGCCGCGCGGCCACCTTCGGCGAGACCCCGACGTCCTCGGCGAAGCGGTTGGCGAGGTGGCGGCGCGAGCAGCCGAGCGCGCGGGCCAGCGCGTCGATCCTGACCCGGCCGCCGGCCGCCCGCATCAGCGCCCACGCCCGTTCGACGTCGGGCCGGGCCGGCGGCGGAGCCCGCGCGACGAGGCGCAGGAGCGCCTCGTCGAGCACGGCGAACCGGGCCTGCGCGTCGGCCGCCGCGTGCAGGCGCTCGGCCAGGCGCGCCGCATCCGCCCCCATGAGGTCGTCGAGCGCCACCGTCCGGTGGCCCAGCGCGCCGGCCGGGACGCCGAGCAGCGCCCGCGCGGCGGGCGGCTCCACGTCGAACTGCACGCCGCGGCTCGAGCCCTCGTGACGCACGCGCACCGGCCGGGCGTAGACCCCGCCCGCGAAGGACCCGAAGCGCTCGCCCTCGACGGTCCAGCCCTCGTCGAGGTCGACGATGACGACGATGCCGCGCCCCGGCGCCTCCTGCGTCTCCCGCGGCGTGCCGGTCCGCTGCGCGAAGTCCGCGTACGCGCCGACGAACCCGCGCAGGGCGGGATGCGGGCGGCCGCGGGTGAGGCGCATGCGCAGAGCATGACGTGCTCGCGGCGGTCCCACCGCCCTCGCGGCCGTCCGGCTCGCTCAGAGGCCGAGCGCCGCGGCGGCCGCCCCGCCCATGAGCAGGTCGATCTCGTCGCGCTCGAAGACGATGCCGTCGGGCGCCGTCTCCGGCAGGCCGCGCAGCAGGTCGACCCACACGTCGTGCTTGACCTTCGGCACGGTGCGCAGCGCCGGCCAGTCGGTGCCGAAGAGGACGCGGCGCTTGCCCGCGGTGGAGATCAGCCCGCGCAGCTCGCTGAAGAACCGCTCGGGGCTGCGCAGGTACTTGCCCTGCCAGTAGGCGATGTCGAGGTAGACGTTGGGGTGGTGCCAGGCGATCTCGGCCGCCTCCTGCCACCACGCCATGCCGGCGTGCGCGAGGACGAAGGTGAGCTCGGGGAAGTCGCTGGCGGGCTGGTCGACGAGGATCGGCTGGGTCGTGTGGCTGCACAGCGGCCCGATCTCCTGGCCCGTGTGGACCACGACCGGCAGGCCGAGCTGCGCGCAGCGCTCGTAGACGCGGTAGGCCGAGGTGTCGTTGGGATACGCGCCGGCCGGCGGCCAGATCTTGACCCCGCGGATGCCGTACTCCGTGGCGGCGCGCTCGATGAACGCGGGCGCGTCGGGCCGGCGCGGGTCGATGCCGCCGTAGAGGACCAGGCGGCCGGGGTGACGGGCGACGGCCTGTGCGAAGAGCTCGTAGCGGCGCTCGAGCGACACCCCGTCGTTCACGCCGCCGTGCAATCCGAAGTCGAGGATGAACACGACCGACGTGTCGATGCCCGCGGCGTCCATGTCGGCGACGAGCAGGTCGCCGGTGGCGTCGAACCAGTCGCGCTCGATGCGCCGGCGCACCTCCTCGCGGCTGCGCGACGAGATGCTGCTGCCGTACGACGCCATCGAGTCCAGCCAGTACGGCGGAGTCATCTCCTCGGAGTAGAGGTGCGTGTGCGCGTCGATGACGCGGGCTCCGTCGGGCATGGGAGTCAGGGCTTTCCCTCGTTTCGACGCTGGCGCAGCGGGAGTTCCCGCGTGTTGGTCATACATACTATGGCTGCGCGCGATGGTCTGATACATAGGCAATCTGCCATCCCGCCCGAGCCTGAGGAGGACCCATGGGCATTGCCGGACGTTGGACGCGTGCGCTGATCGCTGCGTGCGCGGCGCTCGCCATCACCTGCGTCGTGGCCGCGTGCGGCGGCGACGACGGGGGCAGCGGCGGCGGCGCCGGGGCCGGCACCACGCAGGGCGCCGCGGCCA
>JAXDHC010000459.1:0-12621 GCA_034664705.1 Solirubrobacteraceae bacterium | reverse complement strand
AGCGCGGCCCACATGTGCTGCTCGCCGTAGTCGAGGAACTCCACGGCGATGCGCCAGAGCTCGCGCTCGAAGACCTCGTGCCGCCGGTCCTCGTCCGCCGCCACCGGGATCACCCGGCGCTCGACGCGCACGCGGCGCCCGCGGCCGCGGCGCACGGGGCCGACGACGATCGCGCCGCCGCGGTAGACGTCGCGGTCCAGCAGCGAGTGCAGCGTGACGACGGGGTCGTCGTGCTTGGTCGCGGGATGGACGAAGTCGACGACGACGCCGGCCTCCTTGCCGGGGTGCCGGCGCGTGACGCGGCCGACGCGCTGCTGGTAGATGCGCTTCGACGCCGTCGGCGCCAGGTGCATGCAGACCGTCGCGCGCGGCGAGTTCCAGCCCTCGGCCAGCAGCTGTGCGTTGACCAGCACGTCGATGTCGCCGTGCTCGTAGCGCGCCAGGATCTCGGCGAGCTCGCGCTTGGGCGTCTCGCCCGACACGGCCTCGGCCTTGATCCCGAGGTTCCGGAACGCCTCGGCGACGTTGTAGGCGTGGCGCACGCCGGCGGCGTAGACGACGCCGGGCACGCCGTTGAAGCGCGTCTTGTAGAGGTCGGCGATCGCGAGGTTGAACGGCAGCTGGTCCAGCAGCTCGGCCAGCAGCTCCTGGTCGAACTCGACGTCCACGTCGCCGCGGCGCAGCGGCACCTTCGCGATCGTGCGCACCCCCGGCCCCGGCGGGATCCGGACGGAGCGCAGCGGGGCGATGACGCCGCGGCGCGCGGCCTGCGCGAGGTCGAAGCGCGACGTCTGCGTCGGGAAGAGGTCGGTGACGTGGCGGGCGATCAGGGCGCCGGTCGCGGTCATGCCGATGAAGATCGGGCCCGTCCACGCGCGGATGGCGGCCGACGTCTTCTCGCCGAGCGCCGTGTGGGCCTCGTCGCAGATGACGATCGTGTACGCGTCGGAGATGCGCCCCGCGTTGCGCACGAACCACTGATACGTCTCGACGGTCACGGGGCCCAGCAGCTTGGTGGCGTCGCCGTCGTCGGAGCCCGCGCCGACGAGCAGCGGCGGAGTCACGCGGTCGGCGTAACCGCGATCGCGCAGCTCGCCGTTGAACTGGTCGACGAGGTTGCGACGGTGGGTGAGGATCAGGACGCCGCCGGTGCGCGACGCCTCGACGAAGCCCATGGCCGCCACCGTCTTGCCGGCGCCGGTCGCGTGCTCGAACCAGAAGCGCTTGTGGGCGTTCGGGTCGTCGGGCGCGCCCTCGACCTCCACGTCCTCGTCGACCTCGTCGGGCCGCTCGTCGTCGTAGGCCTCGGCCTCGGGCTCCTCGGCGGGCGCCTCCTCGTCGGAGAGCTCGTCCTCGTCCTCGTCGTCGTCGTAGAGCTCGGCGTCCACATCGACGACGTCGTCCTCGTCGGACATGTCCTCGTCCGGCTCGTCCTCCTCGACGGCGAGCACGGGGGCGGCGAACGGCGGCGGGCCATCGGCGTCCCCGGTGCGCTGCGCCTCGGAGAGCAGGGCGGCCAGCGTGCCCGACAGGGCGTCGACCTGGTGCGGGTTGAGCGTGGTGCCCTCGGCCAGCTTCGGCTCGTCCTCGCTGAGCAGGCGCTCGAGCCCGAGCAGCAGCGAGTACCGCCGCCGCCAGTGCGTCGACGGCACCGTGGCCCCGGCGTCGAGCTCGGCGAGCGCCGCGTCCAGCGCCTGGCGGCGTCCGCCGCCGGGCGCGAGGGCCGTCGCGGCGTCCTCGCCCTCGTGAACGAAGCGCTCGTGGGTGAAGCGCTCCGCGCGCGCGATCGCGCTCGGATCGGGAATGGGTGCGACCGCAGTGGCCGCCGACGTGGAATCAGCCATGACCGGCTTGCTGTGTGAACGGAGAGTCGCAGCGACGGATCGCGCGACTCGGAATGCTCCCGGGCCTTCCCGAGATGGAGGCGAAGGCTGCGTGCTAGACCGCTCCCCTCGCCCGGAGTGCCACACACGATACCGCACCGGCACGCGGACCGCCGTGCGTGTGACACCCTTCCGCCCCGTGTCGACCGGCCGCCTAGCTCTTCTCGTCGGGGCGCTCGCCCTCGTCGTCGTCGTCGTGCTCGGCGTGCGCCAGGCGGTGCAGGAGACCTCGGCCCCGCCGAAGGCCACGGCGCTGTCCGCGGCGGAGATCCAGCGGCGCCTCGCCGGCGCCCCGCCGGAGCTCGCCGCGCTGCACCGCCAGGCCAACGAGATCCTCCCGGGCGCGCGCACGGCGCTGAACCGGCGCCTCGCCGCGCTGCGCGGTCATCCCGTCGTCGTGAACATCTGGGCGGCGTGGTGCGGGCCGTGCCGGGCCGAGATGCCGGTGATGCAGAAGGTCTCGATCGACCTCGGCAAGCAGGTCGCGTTCCTCGGCGTCGATCTGCGCGACAACCGCGAGGCCGCGATCGCCTTCCTGCGCAAGACCCCGGTGGCCTACCCCAGCTACGACGACCCCTCCGGCAAGGTCTACAACGCCGAGCGCCTGCAGGGCGTGCCGAGCACGCTCTTCTACGACGCGCGCGGACGCCAGACCTTCGTGCACCAGGGGCCGTACTTCGAGGAGGCGGACCTCCTGCAGGACATCCGCCGCTACGCGCTCGGCCGCCCGGCGTGATGGACGTCCGCCCGGCGCGCGGCGAGGCCGAGCTTCGCGCGGCGATGGCGATCCGCCACGAGGTGTTCGTCGTCGAGCAGCACGTGCCGCCCGCCGAGGAGTACGACGGCCGCGACGAGGCGGCGCTGCACCTCGTCGCCGTCGAGGACGGGACCGTCGTGGCGACGTGCCGACTGCTCGCCGACCGCGACACGGTCAAGCTCGGGCGCATGGCCGTGGCCGCCTCGGCCCGCCGCCGCGGCATCGCGCTGCGCCTGCTCGCCGAGGCCGAGGCGCGGGCGCTCGCGCTGGGCGGGCGGCGGATGGCGCTCGCGGCGCAGACGGGCGCGCTGGCGCTCTACGAGCGCGCGGGCTACCGGTCGTACGGCGAGCGCTTCCAGGACGCCGGGATCGAGCACGTGATGATGGAGAAGGACCTCGGCGCGCAGGCCGGTCCGTAGATCCCACGGCCCCACGGGGCGTTCCGCTGCGCGTTGCGTGGCAGCGGCGCGGCGCGCGGCGTAGGCTCAGGCGCCACATGCAGGTGCGCGTCCGCCTCGGCGCGGGGCTGGCTCGGCTGGCTCCGGCGCCGCTCATGTCGCTCGAGCTCGACGAGGGCGCGACCGTGGCCGACGCCTGCCGGCGGCTGGCGGCCGACCGGCCGGAGCTCGCCGGCGCGCTGCCCGCCGCCCTCCCGGTCGTCGCCGGCGTCCACGCGGAGCGCGGACGGCCGCTGCGTCACGGCGAGGAGCTCGCCCTGCTCACGCCCGTCGCCGGCGGCTGAGCACGAACCCCACGTCCACCAGAGGAGCGCTCACAGGGCCACTGAGGTCACCACCGCACAGGCACGCCGGACCGTCTTCGTCGACACGTTCACCGACGGCACGCTCGGTCCCGACGTGACGATGCTCGGCCCGGTCGCCGACGGCGGGCACATCGTCGTCAACACGGCCCCCGGATGCTGGGGCCCGATGATCACGCCGGCCATCCGCGGCGGCCACGAGGTCGCCCAGCCCGTCGCCGTGGCGGGCGCGGAGCCCGGTGACGCCATCGCCATCCGCATCCGCGACATCGAGGTGACGTCGATCGCGACGGCCTCGGGCAACGACCAGCCGATGGAGGGCCGCTTCAACGCGGACCCGTACTGCGCGCCGGTGTGCCCGGGCTGCGGGACGGAGTGGCCGCAGACCCGCATCGACGGCATCGGCCCGGAGGCGATCCGCTGCACGAGCTGCGGCGCGGACGCCACGCCGTTCACGTTCACCAACGGCTACACGATCGCCTTCGACGAGAGCCACTCGGTCGGCGTGACCGTGGGCCGCGAGGCGGCCGAGGCGATCGCCCACGACGCCGCGCGCTACGCCGCGCTGCCGGACGGCTCGGCGCAGAACCCGATCCTGACCTTCGCGCCGCACGACATCGTCGCGCTCGCGACGCGCCTGCGCCCGTTCATGGGCCAGCTCGGCACCTCGCCGTCGGCGACGATGCCCGACTCCCACAACGCCGGCGACTTCGGCTCGTTCCTGATCGGCGCGCCGCACCGCTTCGCGATGACGGCCGCCGAGGTGCAGGAGCACAAGACCGACGGGCACATGGACATCGACGCCGTGCGCGCGGGCGCGATCCTCGTGTGCCCGGTCAAGGTGCCCGGCGGCGGCGTCTACCTGGGCGACATGCACGCGATGCAGGGCGACGGCGAGATCGCCGGCCACACCTGCGACGTGTCGGGGACCGTGACGCTGCAGGTCGAGGTCCTCAAGGGCCTCGGGACCGACGGGCCCGTGCTGTTCCCGGTGCTCGAGGACCTCCCGTTCCTCGCGCGGCCGCTCAGCGCCGCCGAGCGCGAGCGCGCGCTGGAGCTCGGGCGCCGCCACGGCGTCACCGAGCTCGAGGACAGCTGGCCGATCTCCGTGGTCGGGACCGGGCCGGACCTCAACAGCGCGACCGACAACGGCCTCGCGCGCGCCGCCGAGCTGCTCGACATGACCGTGCCGGAGGTCCGCAACCGGGCGACGATCGCCGGCGCGATCGAGATCGGGCGCCACCCGGGCGTCGTACACGTGACGTTCCGCGCGCCGGCCGACCGCCTCGAGGCGCGCGGGCTCCTGGGCTACGCGCGCGAGCAGTACGGAAGCTGACCCACCGTCGCGGGCGGGGACCTCGCGCTGCCGCCTCCGGGCCGAGATATCTATCTAGGCTGTGGCGCCATGCCCGAGGTCCGCGTCGATCCGCTGACCGGCCTGAAGACGATCGTCACCCCGGACCGCGCGACGCGGCCGGGGGGCGGCCTCAGCGCCGAGCCGTGCCCGCCGATCGACCCGGAGACCGATCCCTTCCTCGAGGGCCACGAGGACCAGACGCCGCCGGAGGTCTACGCCGTCCGCCGCGACGGCACCGCGCCGGACACGCCGGGCTGGAGCGTGCGCGTCGTGCCGAACAAGTACCCGGCGCTCGATCCCGAGGCGGCCCGGTCCGAGCGCTTCGCCCGGGCCGACCTGTTCACCGCCGCGCCCGCCCGGGGCGCGCACGAGGTCGTCATCAACGCGCCCGACCCGGTGCCATCGCTCGTCGAGCTCGACGTCGACCAGGTCGCGCTGGCCATGGACGTGTGGCGCGAGCGCATGCGCGCGCACGCCGGCGCGGCCGCGTACGTGCACGTCATCGTCAACGAGCGCCGCGAGGCGGGCGCGTCGCTGCCCCACACGCACACCCAGATCTACGCGCTGGACTTCGTCCCCGCCGCCGTCGCCCGTGAGCGCGAGCGCTTCGGCGCCTACGCGCAGCAGACGATGGGCGGCAACCTCCTCCAGGACCTCGTGCAGGAGGAGGTCAAGCTCGGCGACCGGATCGTCGCGATCGACGACGAGGCGGTGCTGATGGCGCCCTACGGCGCCCGCTTCCCCTACCAGCTGATGCTCGCCCCGCGGCGCCCGCGCGCGTCCTTCGAGGACGACGGCGCCACCGGCGCGGCGCTCCTGCACGACGGGCTGTCCCGGCTGGCGCGGCGCCTCGGCGCCAGCCCGCCGCTGAACCTGTGGGTCCGCACGGCACCGCGCGGCGCCGACCGCTTCTGCTGGCGGATCGACGTGGTGCCACGCCTGACGAACATGGCCGGGCTGGAGCTCGGCACGGGCGTGCACCTCAACATCGTGGCGCCCGAGCGGGCGGCCGCCGAGCTGCGCGACGTCTAGCGGCAGGGACGAGCCGTGCTCGCCGTGACGCTGGCGATCGTCGCCGCCACCGCGGCCGGCGTCGCCGTGGAGCGGCGCTGGGGCGAGGGCGCCCACCGGGCGACGGGGCGGCTGCTCGACGTCCTCCTCTACGCCGTCCTGCCGCCGATGACGTTCTTCATCATCGCGCGCCTGCAGCTCACCGCCGGCGTCGGCGCCGGGCTCGTCTTCGCCTATCTCGCCGCGTTCGCCGTCGCCGCGCTGGCGTGGTTCGCCGGCGAGAAGCTGCTGCGGCTGCCGCGGCCGAGCACCGGCGCGCTGATGATGGCCTCGATGCAGGGCAACACGGGCTACCTCGGCATCCCGCTGACGGCCACGCTGCTCGGCGCCGGACAGCTCGGGCCGGCGCTCGCCTACGACATCGCGGTGAGCGCGCCGCTCATGTACGGCGCCGGCTACGCGGTGGCCGCCGCCCTCGGCTCCCGCGCCGGCGACACGACGCGGGCGCGCACGCGGGCCTACCTGCTGCGCAACCCGGTGCTGCCCGCGCTCGTGCTCGCCCTCGTCGTGCCGGACAGCCTCGCCCCCGACGCCGCCGTCGATGCCGCGCGGGTCCTCGCCATCGCGCTGCTGCCGATCGGCTTCTTCGTGCTCGGCGTCAATCTCATGCACGAGCGCGAGGACGGCGTCCTGGACTTCCCGCCGCGCATGACGGGCGCGCTGGCGGCCACGCTGACCCTGCGCCTGCTCGTCGCGCCGGCGCTCGTGCTGGCCGCGAGCGTCCTGATCCTGCGCGTGCCGGACGCGTACCTTCTCCAGGCCGCGATGCCGACCGCCATCAACATCCTCATCGCCGGCCACGCCTACGGCCTCGACCTGCGCCTCATGGCGGGCGCGATCGCGTGGTCCACGACCATCGTCGTCGTCGTCGCGATCGCCGTCGCGGCGGTCACCTGATGCGCGCGCTCGTCCAGCGGGTCTCGCGCGCGGCGGTCTCGGTCGACGGCGCGACGGTGAGCGCCGTCGGGCCCGGCCTCCTCGTGCTGCTGGGCGTCACCCATGACGACACGGACGCGATCGCCGACCGGCTCGCCGACAAGGTGCGCGCGCTGCGCATCTTCGAGGACGCCGACGGCCGGATGAACGAGCCGCTGGGCGAGCGCGAGGTGCTGTGCGTGAGCCAGTTCACCCTCTACGGCGACGCGCGCCGGGGCAACCGCCCGAGCTTCGTCGCGGCCGCCCGGCCGGAGGCGGCCGAGCCCCTGTACGAGCGCTTCTGCGCGCGGCTCGGCGCGACGCGCGGCGTCTTCGGCGCGCACATGGAGGTCGAGCTCGTCAACGACGGGCCGGTGACGCTCCTCCTCGAGCTGCCGTAGCGCGCCCGCGCGGCGCCACTGCACTACCGTTCCCCCCCGTGCCGCCCGAAGATCGCGTCGTCCCCCGGTTCGCCGCCGAGCCCCCGCAGGACCTCCTGCCCTACGGCCGGTGGGCCGAGCGCCTGCAGGAGGAGTTCCTCGCCGCCTGCCTGCGTATCGAGACCGACGGCGAGACCATCGGCGACCCCGGCGACATCGTCTGGTACCCGGACCGCACCTGGCACGGGCGCACCTTCGTGCCCGCGACCGCGCTGACGTCCGAGGGCCTCGAGCTCTATGGGTACGTGAGCTACGCCCACGGCGGCGACGGCGAGGAGCCCTCCGACTTCCACGCGCTCGCCGACTTCACCGAGGAGACCGCGGAGGCGAATCCCGACTGGGCGATCGACCTCTGCGACGAGGTTGTCGGCACGTGGCGCGGCGAGCAGGGCAAGGCCGCGGCGATGACCCTCGTGTGGGGGCGCCCGATGGTCGAGGGCGCCGCGGTGGCGACCGCCGAGCTCGCCGAGCTCGCCGTCGACCAGTGCCTGCTCCTCGAGGGCCGGTTCACGCTCATCGCCCCCGACGACTATCGCGGCGACACGCTCGAGGTGAAGCTCTTCGACCGCCGCGGCCAGGAGGTCGCGCGCGAGTCGCTCTACACCGACGACGAGGACGACGAGTAGCGCCGTGGATCTCGAGGAGGCGATCCGCGGCCGGCGCACGCACAAGGCCTACGGCAGCGAGCCGGTCCCGCGCGAGACGCTCGACGAGCTCTTCGAGCTCGCGCGCTGGGCGCCGAACCACAACCTGACGAACCCGTGGCGCTTCCGCGTGCTCGGCGCCGGGGCGCTCGAGCGGCTCAAGGCGGCGGCCGGCCCCGAGGCCGCCGGCAAGCTCGACCGCGCGCCGACCCTCGTCGCCGTGTCGGCCGTGCAGAGCGCGACCGACCCGGTGCAGGACGAGGAGGACCTCTACGCCGCTGCCACGGCCGCGTACATCGTCCTGCTCGCCGCCCACGGCCGCGGCCTCGCCGGCTACTGGCGGACGCCCGCGGTCCTCCGCAGCCCGGAGGGCGCCGCGGCGCTCGGCATCGGCGACGACGAGCGCGTGCTGGGCCTGCTGTACCTCGGGCCGCCGCGCCAGGAGCGCGACGCACCCGAGCGCGCGCCGACGGCCGCGGTCGTCACGTACCTGGACTGAGCTACGCCGCGTCCGGGCGGACCCGCGCCACGCGCCCGCCGCTGACCGCCACCAGCTGCTCGGGCGCGATCGCGAACACCGCGCGGGGCGTTCCAGCCGCCGCCCAGACGACGTCGTAGCGCAGCAGGTCCTCGTCGAGCACCGTGTCGATCGCGGTCGCGTGGCCGAACGGGGGCACGCCGCCGATCGCGAAGCCGGTGTGCTCGCGGACGTACGCGGCGTCGGCCTTGACGGCGCCGAAGCGCGCCTCGTCGACGCGGTTGGCGCCGCTGGCGATGACCAGCAGCGGCTCGGCGCCGACGCGGAAGACGAGCGACTTGCAGATCTGGCCGACCTCGCACCCGACGGCGGCGGCCGCCTCGGGCGCCGTGCGCGTGCCCTCCGGGAACTCGCGCACCTCGGCCGCCACCCCGGCGTCGCGCAGGACGGCGGTGACGCGCTCGACGGCGCTCACGCCGCGGCGGTCGGAACGCGCTGGGCGATCTCGTCGTCGGTCAGCGGGTAGTGACAGGCGGCGAGGTTGCCGCCCTCCTTGGCGTCGAGCAGCGGCTCCTCGACGTCGCAGTGGCCCTCGCGCATCTTCGGGCAGCGGGTGTGGAAGCGGCACGCCGGCGGCGGGTTCGTCGGGGACGGCACGTCGCCCGTGAGGACCTGGCGCTGCTTCTGGCGCGCGAGGCGCGGATCGGGCACCGGCACCGCGCTGAGCAGGGCGCCGGTGTACGGGTGGCGCGGGTGCTCGAAGAGCGCGTCGGCCTCCGCGATCTCCACGACCTTGCCGAGGTACATCACGGCGATGCGGTCGCAGACGTGCCGCACGACGCTGAGGTCGTGGGCGATGAACACGAGCGTGAGGCCGAACTCCCGCTGCAGGTCGCGCAGCAGGTTGATGATCTGCGCCTGGATCGACACGTCGAGCGCCGAGACCGGCTCGTCGGCGATGACCAGCTTCGGCTTCAGCGCGAGCGCGCGCGCCACGCCGATGCGCTGGCGCTGCCCGCCGGAGAACTCGTGCGGGTAGCGGTTGTAGTGCTCGGGGTTGAGCCCGACGATGTCCATCAGCTCCTGGACCGCGCGCTTGCGGTCGCCCTCGCCGGTGTGCATGCCGTGGACGGCGAACGGCTCGCCGATGATCGTGCCGACCGTGCGGCGCGGGTTCAGCGACGTGTACGGGTCCTGGAAGATCATCTGCATCTCGCGGCGCAGCGGCGTGAGGCCGCCGCGGTCGAGCTGGGCGATCTCCTGGCCCTCGAAGCGGATGGAGCCGCTCGTCGGCTTGAGCAGGCGCAGCATCAGGCGCGCCGTGGTGGACTTCCCGCACCCGGACTCGCCGACGAGCCCGAGCGTCTCGCCGCGGCGCACGTCGAACGACACGCCGTCGACGGCTTGGACGGCGCCGACCTGGCGGCGGAAGATGACTCCCTGCGTCAGGGGGAAGTGCATGACGAGGTCGCGGATCTCGACGAGCGAATCCCCGCGACCGTCCTGGGTCCCCGGACCGGGCTCTACGGTCATCGTGCGCTAGGCCTCCTTGCTGAGCAGCGGGACCGCCTCGCGCGCCTCGGCCGGGTCGGCCCCGGCGCGGAGCTTCTCCCAGAGTTGCCGGCGCGTCTCGACCGTCAGCAGGCACGCGACGAGATGGCCGGGGTCGCCCTCGACCGCCACGAGGTCGGGATCGATCTTCTTGTGGGCGTCACGCACGAACGGGCAGCGCGGGTGGAAGGCGCAGCCGCTGGGCCGGTTGATGAGCGACGGCGGCCGGCCCTCGATCGGCACGAGCTCGACGTCGCGCGGCAGGTCGAGGCGCGGGATCGAGCGCAGCAGACCCCAGGTGTACGGGTGCTGCGGGGCGTCGAAGATCGCGTCCGTCGTGGCGCGCTCGATGATCCGCCCGGCGTACATCACCGCGATCTCGTCGGTGACCTCGGCCACGACGCCGAGGTCGTGCGTGATCATGATGACCGCGGCGTCGGTCTCCTTCTGGAGGCGCTCGATGAGGTCGAGGATCTGCGCCTGCACGGTGACGTCGAGCGCCGTCGTGGGCTCGTCGGCGATCAGCAGCTTCGGGTCGTTGATGAGCGCCATCGCGATCATCGCGCGCTGGCGCATGCCGCCCGAGAACTCGTGCGGGTAGGCGTCGGCCCGCCGCTGCGGCTGCGGGATGCCGACCATGCCGAGCAGCTCGACCGCGCGCTCCTTCGCCTTCCCCTTGGACACGTCGTTGTGCGCGCGGACCGCCTCGGCGAGCTGGTGGCCCACGCGGTAGAACGGATGCAGCGACGACAGCGGGTCCTGGAAGATCATCGCGATCTCCTTCCCGCGCACGCGACGCAGCTCCTCGTCGCTGAGCGTGAGCAGATCGCGGCCGTCGAAGATCACCTCGCCGGTGACGCGCGCGCCCTGGAACCGCGTGAGCCCCATGACGGCGAGGCTCGAGACGCTCTTGCCCGAGCCCGACTCGCCCACGATCCCCAGCGACTGGCCGCGCCCCACGCTGTAGTTGACGCCGTCGACGGCCCGGACGACGCCGTCGTCGGTGTCGAACTGCACGCGGAGGTCGCGGACCTCCAGGAGCGGCTGGGCCATCAGTAGCGCACCCGCGGGTCGAGGAACGCGTAGACGACGTCGACGATGAGGTTGAAGAGCACGATGAAGAACGCTCCGAAGAGCACGGTCCCCTGGATGATCGGCAGGTCGCCGCGGGCGATCGCCGAGAACGCCAGGCGGCCGAGGCCGGGGATGTTGAAGACGGTCTCGGTGAGGATCGCGCCACCGAGCAGGATGCCGAGGTCGAGGCCGAGCAGCGTCACGACCGGCGTGATCGCGCTGCGCACCCCGTGGCGGAAGATGACCGTCCGCTCGCGCAGGCCCTTGGCGCGCGCGGTGCGGATGTAGTCCTCGTTGATGACCTCCAGCAGCGAGCCGCGCAGGACGCGCGCGTAGACGGCCGCGAACGACGCCGCCAGCACGAACCACGGGAGGATCATCGCCTTCACGAAGCCGCCGAGGTCCTGGCCCGGCGGCGCGTAGGAGCCCTGGCCGCCCACGAACGGGAGCGGTATGAGGCCGAAGTTGGGAGCGAAGAGGTAGAGCGCGACGAGGCCGAGCCAGTAGACCGGCGCGGAGATCGCCACGAGCGACAGGCCGATGGACAGGCGGTCGAACAGCGAGCGGTGCCGCACCGCGGCGAGGATCCCCACCGACAGGCCGATCGTCAGCCAGATGATCACGGCGCCGACCGCCAAGTACACCGTGGCCGGAAGGCGGGCGGTGATCAGGTTGATGACGGGCTGGTCCTGCTGGTATGAGCGCCCGAAGTCGAAGTGGGTGAAGACCTGCAGCATGTAGTCGCCGAACTGCACGATGATCGGCCGGTCGAGGCCGAGGTCCTCGCGAATCTGGGCGATCAGCTCGGGCGTCGGCTGACGCCCGGCCCGCAGGGCCGCCGGATCGGTCGACGGCAGGACGTTGAAGAACAGGAAGGTGAGCGCGCTGACGACCAGCAGCAGCACGAACGCGCCGACGAGCCGCCGGCCGATGTACGCGCCCACCTACGGCGCCCCGGCGCCGGCCCGCCGCACGGGGCGGCGGGCCGGCATCGCGATGTTCGCCGGGGTCCTGACCACTACTTCAGCGACGTGTAGTTGAGGTCCGCGAGCGTGCTGTACAGGTTCTGAACGACGTTGACGTTCTTCGAACCGACGACCTGCTCGTAGTCCCACACGTACGGGATGCCCGGCGCCTGGGCGACGATGCCCTTGTCGACCTCGGCCCACGCCTTCGCGCGCTCGGCCGGATCGGTGAGGAGCTTCGCCTTGTCCATCTGTTCGTTGAGCGACTTGACGTCGAGCTCCGGCCAGTTGGAGTTGTTGGCGTCGAGGATGTTCTCGCCGTTGAACGTCGGGTCCAGCATGGTCTGGGCGTCCGGGAAGTCCTTCAGCCACCCCACGCTCGGGCAGACCTGCACGCCCGAGTCCGGGACGTTGCAGAACCTCGTGAACATCGTGTCGCGCGAGACCAGCCGCAGACGGGTCTTGAAGCCCATCTGGCGCAGCTGCTGCTCGGTGATCTGGGCGATGCTCTTGTCCGGGTCGGCGCTGTCGGCGACCATCAGGAGCGTTCCGCCGCCCTCGTACTTGCCCGACGTCATCCCGGCGGCCTTGAAGTACTTGGCCATGAGGGCGGGGTCGCCCTTCGGGTTGCGCATGAAGTCGGGGTCGCCCGGAGCGTTCAGGCCACCGGCCTCGTCGTGGCCCTGGATGCCCGGCGGGATGAAGTGCTGGGCGATCGGGCCGATC
>JAXDHC010000458.1:0-3228 GCA_034664705.1 Solirubrobacteraceae bacterium | reverse complement strand
ACGTCGGCACCGGCGACGCCGGCAACGGCGAGCTCGCGCAGGACCCCGAGAGCCTGAACGGCAAGATCCTGCGGATGCGCCCCGACGGCGGCGCGCCCGCCGACAACCCGTTCCGCGGCTCGCTCGTCTGGTCGGTCGGCCATCGCAACGTCCAGGGCCTGGCGTGGGACGCCGACGGCCGGCTGTGGGAGGCCGAGCTCGGCCAGGACGCCTTCGACGAGGTGAACGCCATCCGCCCGGGGCGCAACTACGGCTGGCCGCGCGTCGAGGGCAGCGGCGACACGGCCGGCGGGCGCTACACGAACCCGGCCGTGACGTGGCGGACGTCCGACTCGTCGCCGAGCGGCGCCGCGATCGCGGGCAGCACGCTCTACGTCGGCGCGCTGCGCGGCGAGCGCCTGTGGCGCGTGCCGCTGGACGGCGCGCGCGCCGGCGAGCCCGAGCCGATGCTCGAGGGCGACTACGGGCGCCTGCGCACGGTGGTCCGCGCGCCGGACGGCGCGCTGTGGGTCACGACGAGCAACCGCGACGGCCGCGGCAGCCCGGCCGAGGACGACGACCGCATCCTGCGCGTCACGCCGCAGGCGCCGCGGTAGTCTCGCGGTCATGAGCACGTCCGCCCCGACCGCGCGCGTGACGCTGCGGCCCACCGACCCGCTCGACCTCGATGGCCTGCTGTCCGACGAGGACCGCCTGATCGCCGAGACCGTGCGCCGCTTCGCCGCCGACCGGATCCTGCCGAACGTCGAGGCCTGGTACGAGGAGGGCACGTTCCCCTCGCGCGAGCTCGGCCCCGAGATCGGCGCGCTCGGGCTGCTGGGCATGCACCTCAGCGGCTACGGCTGCGCCGGCGCCAGCGCGACCGCCTACGGCGTGGCGTGCCGCGAGCTCGAGGCGGCCGACAGCGGCCTGCGCAGCTTCGTCTCGGTGCAGGGCTCGCTCGCGATGTTCCCGATCTGGAAGTACGGCTCCGAGGAGCAGAAGGAGCGCTGGCTGCCCGGCATGGCCGCGGGCGAGCTCATCGGCTGCTTCGGCCTCACGGAGCCGGACTCGGGCAGCGACCCGTCGTCGATGAAGACGAACGCCCGGCGTGACGGGTCGGACTGGATCCTCAACGGCGCGAAGATGTGGATCACCAACGGCGGCGTGTCCGACGTGGCGGTGGTGTGGGCGCGCACCGACGAGGGCATCCGCGGCTTCCTCGTCCCGCGCGACACGCTCGGCTTCACGACGCAGGACATCCACCGCAAGCACTCGCTGCGCGCGTCGGTGACCTCGGAGCTCGTCCTCGACGACGTGCGCCTGCCCGAGCACGCCGTGCTGCCCGGCGTGACCGGCATGCGCGGCCCGCTGTCGTGCCTCAGCGAGGCCCGCTTCGGGATCCTCTGGGGCGCCGTCGGTGCGGCGCGCACGTGCTTCGAGGCCGCGCTGGACTACGCCAAGAGCCGCCCGCAGTTCGGCCGCCCGATCGCCGGCTTCCAGCTGACCCAGCAGAAGCTCGTGAACATGATGCTCGAGCTCCAGAAGGCGCAGGCCCTCGCGCTGCACATCGGCCGGCTGAAGGACGAGGGCCGCGCGGCGCCGGAGCACATCAGCATCGGCAAGCTCAACAACGTGCGCGAGGCGCTGGAGATCGCGCGCGAGGCGCGCACGATCCTCGGGGCGAACGGCATCAGCTCCGAGTACCCGGTGATGCGCCACGCGGCGAACCTCGAGTCGGTGCTGACCTACGAGGGCACGAGCGAGATCCACACGCTGATCCTCGGCCAGGCCCTGACGGGCGAGGCGGCGTTCACGTAGCGCTTGGAGGCGAGGCGATGGCCACAGTGAGCGTCCGCTACATCGTCGACGACGTCGACGCGGCGATCGGCTTCTACACCGGGCGCCTCGGCTTCACCGTCGCGATGCACCCCGGCCCCGGGTTCGCCGCGCTGACGCGGGGCGACCTGCGCCTGCTGCTCAACTCGCCTGGCGGAGGCGGCGGCGCGGGGCAGGCGATGCCCGACGGGCGCGTGCCCGAGCCGGGCGGCTGGAACCGCATCCAGCTCGAGGTCGACGACCTCGACGCGGCGGTCGAGCCGCTGCGGGCCGCGGGCGTCCAGTTCCGGGGCGAGATCGTCGTCGGGCGCGGCGGGCGCCAGGTGCTGGTCGACGACCCGGCGGGGAACTGCGTCGAGCTCTTCGAGCCGGGCGCGCGGCCGGGGTAGCGCGCTCGCGTGGAGATCCGCTCGCCGCGCGGTCGTGGTGCGTGGCGTGGTTCGAGGGCATCGAGGGCAGGCCATCCGCTCGCGCTCGGGGAGGGGTCGAGCGAGCGACGGAGCGGTCACTCTGTCAGCCCAGGACGGACGAACTCACCACTCGTCTGCGCGCGGCCCCGCGGAGGCCCTCGCCGCGACGGCGAGTGGTCAGTTCGTGTCCCTCAAGGGCAGTAAGTGACCACTCGCCCCGGCGCCTGCGCCCGACCGCTCGCGCTCGGGGAACCCCTACGCCGCCCGCCGCCGCTGCTCGCGCACGAACTCCCACGACCCGACGAACGGGCCGACCGCGCCGATCACCGCGACGGCGACGCCGAGGCGGAACGGGATGATGCGGGCGTGCACCGCGGCGAGGCTCAGGACGCACATCGCGATCCAGCCGAGGCCGTGGCTGAGGCCGAAGAGGAACTCGAGCGCGTGCAGCCCGGGCACGAGCCAGACGACGAGCAGCAGCAGGTAGACCGTCGAGTGCGCGAAGGACAGCCACTTCAGCGCGCGGAACGACAGGCTGGGCCGCCGGCGCGAGCGCGCGAGCGTGTCGGCCATCGGGGCGTCCTGGGTCACGCCGCCTCCACCAGGCGCGCCATCCGGCGCAGGTCGTCGTCGGCCTCGGGCGGCCAGGCGTCCACGTCGGCGGGCCACCATGCGTAGGCGTCGTGCTCGGCGTCGGGCGAGACCTCGGCGCCGGCGGACAGCCACGCGGTGCCGACGAGCATCACGAGGTCGTGCGGGAGGCGCAGCAGGACCTCGACCTCGAGCCGCTCGGGCTCGACCGACCACTCCTCGCGCAGCTCGCGCGCGAGCGCGTCGACGGGGCTCTCGCCGACGTCGACCGCGCCGCCGGCGCCGAGCGCCCAGCGACCCGCCCACGACGCCAGCCACGGCGCGCGCCGGCCGGCCAGCCAGCGGCCCGCGGCGTCGCGCGTCATGCAGAGCGCGGTCACCGACCGGCTCGCGTCGCCGTCGACGAGCC
>JAXDHC010000457.1:0-9247 GCA_034664705.1 Solirubrobacteraceae bacterium | reverse complement strand
TCGCAGGAGCTGCATCGCCGCGCCGCGGTGGAGGCGGAGCGCGCCGGGCAGATGCTCGTCGACGCCGAGCAGTCGGCCGAGCAGATGCTCAAGTCGGTCCAGGCCGAATCGCTCGAGCGGCGGCGGCAGGCGGCCGCCGACGCCGAACGCGCCGGACAGCTGCTCGCCGAGGCGGAGCAGTCGGCCGAGCGCGTCCTCGCGCGGGTGAAGGCACACACCCAGGCGCTTCGCGAGTCCGCGCAGGAGGAGGCGACGCGACGGCTCGTCGAGGAGGCCAACGCGCCGCGCGTGCGCGTCCGCCGCTTCGATCTCGCGGCGGTGTTCGCCGTCATCGGGCGCGAGGTCATCGTGTTCCTGCGCACCTGGCGCAGCATGACCTTCGCCGCGATCGTCGAGCCGACGATCTTCCTGCTCGCCTTCGGCCTCGGGATCGGGGCCCTGATCAAGAGCGTCCAGGGCCGCGACTACATCCAGTTCGTCGGGACCGGCGTCGTGGCCACCACGGTGGTCTTCAGCTCGGCGTTCCCGTCGATGTTCCAGACCTTCGTCAAGAGCCGCTTCCAGAAGCTCTACGACTCGATCCTCTCCACGCCGGTCGACGTGCCGGAGCTCGTCACGGCCGAGATGCTGTGGACCGCGACGCGGACCGGGATCTACGCGCTCGCGCCGGTGGCGGTGGCCGTGGGCTTCGGACTGCGGCCGCACTGGGGCGTGGCGCTCGTCCCGCTGATCGCCTTCATCACGGCGTTCGGGTTCGCGGGGTTCGGGATCGCGATCGCCGCCCGGGCGAAGGCGATCACCAGCTTCAACTACATCATCAGCGGGTTGCTGACGCCGTTGCTGCTCGTCGCGGGCGCGTACTTCCCCGTCGACCAGCTGCCCGAGTGGGCGAAGGCGGCCAACAACGCCAACCCGCTGTACCACTGCGTCGAGCTCGTGCGGGACGCCGTCTTCGGGATCGACCTCCAGGCGGGGGCGGTCCATCTCGGCGCGCTGCTGGCCTTCGCCGCAATCACGTGGTGGCTCGCGGTGCGGCGGCTGCGACCCATGCTCATCGACTGATCCAGGACCCAGGGAGGCAATGGCGATGAAGACGCTCGAAGGCAGGCTCAGCGGCCCGTTGACGATCCTCGAGGACACGAGCTTCCACGGCAAGCTCGAGGGCGACCTGCGCGTCGCGCCGGGCGTGGTGTGCCTCGTGCACGGCATGGTCGCCGGCGACCTCGACGTGGGGGCCGGCTCGGTGGTCGAGCTGCGCGGCATGGTCGCGGGCTCGGCGACGAACCGCGGCCGGCTGCAGGTCTACGGCGTCGTCCGCGGGTTCATCGACGACCAGGGCGACGGCCAGACCACGATGGTCGACCGCGGACGGCGGGTGGGGACCTGAGGGCCGGCGCCTCGGACCGGAACCGCGCTACACCGGCGTCGCCTTCAGCCACTCCTCGAGCGCGCCGGTGTGCAGCTCGCCGCCGGTGAACCACGGGGCGTCCAGCACCGCGCCGAGCATCGCGGCCGACGTCGTGACGCCCTCCACCGAGAGCTCGCGCAGCGCTCGGCGCCCACGCGCGATCGCCCGGTCGCGGTCCTCGCCCCAGACGACGATCTTGCCGAGCAGCGAGTCGTAGAACGGGGGAACGACCGTCCCCGGCTGCACCCACGTGTCGACGCGCACCCACGGCCCGGCGGGCAGCGAGACGGCGGTGACGGTGCCCGGGGAGGGCTGGAAGTCGCGCTCGGGGTCCTCGGCCGTGAGCCGCAGCTCCATCGCACAGCCGCGCGGCACGATGGCGTCCTGCGCGAGCTCGAGCGGCTCGCCGGCGGCGATCCGCAGCTGCTCGGCGATGAGGTCCACGCCGCAGGCGATCTCGGTGATCGGGTGCTCCACCTGGATCCGGGTGTTCATCTCCATGAAGAAGAAGCTCGTGGCGGCCGCGTCGACGAGGAACTCGACCGTGCCCGCGCTGCGGTAGCCGACGGCGTCGCACAGCGCGACGGCCGCCGCGCACATCGCCTCCCGGGTCGCCGCCGGAAGCCCGGGCGCCGGTGTCTCCTCGATCACCTTCTGGCGCCGGCGCTGCAGCGAGCAGTCGCGCTCGTAGAGGTGGATCGCCCGCGCGCCGTCGCCCAGCACCTGGACCTCGACATGCCGCGCGGGCGCGATGAAGCGCTCGATGTAGACCCGCGAGTCCCCGAACGCCCGGCCGGCCTCCTGGGCGGCCAGCGGAAGGTCGTGGCGCAGCGCCGCTTCGTCGTCGACGATCCGGATGCCCCGCCCGCCGCCGCCGCCCGCCGCCTTCACCGCGACCGGGTAGCCGACCTCCTCGGCGACCGTCGTCGCCTCGTCGGGCCCGGAGACCGGCGCCTGGCTGCCGGGGATCGTCGGCACGCCGGCCCGGCGCGCGGTCTCCCGCGCCGTCGCCTTGTCGCCCATCAGCGCGATGTGCTGCGCCGACGGCCCGACGAACCCCAGCCCGGCGTCCTCGCAGGCGCGCGCGAAGTCCTCGCGCTCGGCGAGGAAGCCGTAGCCCGGATGCACCGCGTCGGCGCCGGTCGCGCGCGCCGCATCGATCATGGCGGCGACGTCCAGGTAGCTCCGCGTGGCGGGTGGCGGACCGATCTCCACCGCCTCGTCGGCGAGCTGCACGTGCAGCGCCCCGGCGTCGGCGGTCGAGTGGACGGCGACCGTCTCGACCCCGAGGTCGCGCGCCGCCCGGATGATTCGCACGGCGATCTCGCCCCGGTTGGCGATCAGCACGCGTCTCATCCGTCCACCTCGATCACGGCGACCGGCTGGCCGGCGCTCACCGCGTCCTCGTTCTCCACGAGGAACTCCACGAGACGCCCGGCGGCGTCGCTCTCGACCGCCTGGAAGTTCTTCATGATCTCCACGACCGCGATCGTGTCGCCGTCGCGGACCTCGTCGCCGTCGCTCTTGAACGGCGCGCTCTGGGGGTCCGAGCGCCGGTAGAAGACGCCCGGGACCGGGGTGACGACCTCGTGGCGCGTCATGGCCGGGCTCCCGCGAGCGCCGGCCCCGGCTGCCGGAGGGGGCCGGGGACCGCCTGGGGGCGTGGGGCGGATCGAGACGCTTCAAGCATGCTGCGCTCCCGGCTCGAGGACACCGACGCCCGGTCCCGTGGGCCCGGGATGCTCGGGTTGTACCGCGCCCGAGCAGGTGCGCGGGCGAAACATGTCCGGTCCTGGCGGGACGGCCAGGCGCCCCGGACGTCGAGTCGAGGCTAGGAGGCGCGGGCGCGGCGGATGGCTTCGGTCAGGTCGCGGTGGCGGGCCGCTTCCAGCTTGCTCGTCGAGAGCGGCGCTCGACGTTCGGCGCGCGCGGCGTCCCGCTCGGTCTCGCCGGGCTCTGAGCTGGTGCTGGTGTCCTTCGCCATGCCCCCACTATCGGGCGCGCCCCCGTCCCGGGCAGGTCGCCGTCACCCGACCGGGTGAGGGAGACGGGCCCACGGACGGTCAGGCCTCGCTGCCCGGTGCTCCGCCGCGCGTCGGCGTGTCGTAGGGCTCGGCCAGCATCTCCTCGGTGGAGGGCTCGTCCGGCCCGGCGCCGTCGGCCGCTCCGGCCTGCGAGGCCCGCATGATCTCGGCGGCGGTCGAGCGGACCTGTCCGGCGATCTCCAGGAGCATGAGGTCGGCGTGACGCGCCATCGCCTCGTTCGCGCGGGTGGCGGCCAGGAGCGCGAGACGGCGCGGCTGCTCGCGCCCGCCCGGGTCGTCGAAGGCGGCCGCGAGCGCCCACCAGGCCTGCGCGAGCGCGGCGACCGCGCCGGCGAGGTCGGGCGCCGCCGAGCCGCCGCTGCGCAGGTAGCGGACGGTGTCCCGCGCGAGGACGCGGGTGTCGCGCCCGGCGAGGTCGAGGTGGCGGCCGATCTCCTCCTGGCGGCTCAGCACCGACCGGGCCGCCCGGCGCAGCGGAGCCGAGCGGGCAGTCTCGCGACCCAGGGCCAGGGCCTCGCCGAGCGCCCGCACGTCGGCGTCGATGCTGCGCGCGGCCTCGGTCGCCCGCTCGGCCTGCGTCCGGTCGCCCGTCTCGAGCGCCGCGGCCAGGCTCTCCAGCGTGCGTCCCACCGTGCTGAACACGGCGTTCGCGGCGCGGCCGACGTGCAGCACGGGATCGGGCGGGAACACGAGTGCGTGCACGGCGAAGGCGACCGTGCCGCCGATGAGCCCCTCGATGGGCCGGACCGGGAACAGCCCGAGCGTCGACGAGGCGTTGGAGCCGATGATGATCGCCGAGACGCCCGCCTCGGTCATGAGCAGCGGCCCGCCGCCGACGAGCACGGCCGCGGACATGGCCAGCACGACCATCAGGCCGACCTGCGGCGGTCCGGTCCCCAGCACGCGGACCATCAGGTCGGCGATCAGGACGCCGAGGACGACGCCGCCCATCAGCTCGAGCGCGCGCTCGCGCTGCTGGCCGAGCGTCGCGCCGAGGCAGATCACGGCGGCGATCGGCGCGAAGCCGGTCTCGCGCGTGGTGAGCAGCAGCTTCGCGAGGTACCAGGCGGCCACCGCGGCGCCCGCCGTCTCCAGGATCGGCCACAGCATGGTTCGCAGCTGTCGCACCCGCTGACCGGCGCGCGCGGACGTTCTGAGCGTCATCGTGGTCAAGTTTCCCGGAGCTGGCGCCCTGTGCTGTACGCTTGTCGGTGATCAGGCCGGGCCATTGGGCTCGGCACCAGCGTGTTCGGCGCCCGCAGTCGTTGCCATAAAGCAGCATCCTCCGCGTTCGCAGTCCACATAGCCGTGGAGGAATTGACATGGCAACCGGAACCGTGAAGTGGTTCAACGACGACAAGGGCTTCGGCTTCATCACGCCCGACGACACCGGTAAGGACCTCTTCGTCCACCACACCGGCATCAACGCCAACGGCTTCAAGTCGCTGGCGGAGGGCGCCAAGGTCTCCTACGAGCCCGAGGCCGGCGACAAGGGCCCCAAGGCCGTCAACGTCACCGCGCTCTAGAGCGCGGTGCTTTCGCACCACGAGCAGGTGAGCGGGCACGACGCCCGCTCGCGCCCACAAGGAGACACCATGGCGCAGAGACGGCCGTCGCAGCGAGATCTCGCCGCGGCGAAGAAGGTCGAGCGACAGCGGGACATGGATCTCGCCATTGCCCAGGGGCGCCTCGTGGTGCGGGAGATGACCGTGGAGGAGCGCGAGCAGAGCGACCTCCGCTGGGCCGCCGCGGCGAAGGCGCGCGCGACGGGCCGCAAGAGACGCGCCTATCGCTGAGGGCCCCGTTGCGGGGTCCCGGCGGTCGGGGAGTAGGCTGGTCGTTCGGGCGTTCTACGCGAAAGGGTCGTCATGACCCGAGTCTGTTGCCCAAGCTGTCGACTGCGCTTCACCAGCGCGTCGGCGGCGTCTCTGACGTCCTGTCCGCGCTGTGACGAGGTGCTCCAGCCGGTCACGTCGGCCGAGCTCACGATGGGCTACCGGCTCTACGACGTGAGCGACCCGCTGCCGGCGATGCCGATGGCGGTCGCAGTCGCCGTCGCGCTGCCCGTGGACGGGCTTCGCCCCGGCAAGGGCTGACCGGTCGTCACGGCGCCCGGCCGGCGGGTGCGCGCGTTCGGTCCCGGCCGCGTCAACCTGATCGGCGAGCACACCGACTACAACGAGGGCCTCTGCCTCCCGTTCGCCATCGCGGCGGGCGTGACCGTCGAGGTGGGCGAGGGGCCGGCCGGCACGATCCACGCGCATGCCGCCGACCTCGAGGAGGAGGACACGTTCGCCCTGCGCGAACCCGAGCCGGCGACGGGCTGGCGCGCCTTCGTGCGCGGCACGGTCGCCGAGCTCCAGCGGGCCGGCCATCGCCTGCGCGGCGGCACGGTGTCGATCCGGGGCGACGTCCGGCGGGGAAGCGGGCTGTCGTCCTCGGCGGCGCTCGAGGTGGCGCTGGCGCTCGCCCTGCTCGCGCACAGCGGCGAGGCCGAGCCCGACCGGCGCGCGCTCGCGCGCCTGTGCTCGCGGGTGGAGAACGACTGGGTGGGCGCGCAGACCGGCCTGCTCGACCAGCTCGCCGCGCTGTTCGGGCGGGCCGGCCACGCGGTGCGGCTGGACATGCGCAGCCTTGCCGTCGAGCCGGTGGCGCTCGACCTCGGCGCGTGGCGGCTCGTCACCGTCGACTCGGGCGTCGAGCACTCCCATGCGGGCTCGGGCTACAACGACCGCCGGCGCGAGTGCCGCGCGGCGTGCGACGCGCTGGGGGTCGGCTCGCTGCGCGACGCGAGCGCCGGGGACGCGGACCGGCTCCCGGCGCCCTTGGACCGTCGCCTCCGCCACGTCGTGTCGGAGAACGAGCGCGTCGACGGGGCGGTCGCGGCGCTGCGGGCGGGCGACCTGACGGCGCTGGGCCGGCTGATCGACGCCTCGCACGCGAGCCTCCGCGACGACTACGAGGTGTCCGTCGCCGACGTGGACCGCACGGTCGCGCGCATGAAGGACGCGGGCGCGGCGGGCGCGCGCATGGTCGGCGGCGGCTTCGGCGGCTCGGTCCTTGCCCTGTTCCCGCCGGACGCGCCGCTGCCGCCGGACGCCGTCGAGGTCAGACCCGGTCCCGCGGCGCGGGTGCTGGAGCCGTGAGCCGCGAGGGCCTGCTCGCCGCAACGGAGAAGATGCGCCGCGAGGGGCTGCCCGAGGAGGCCGTCCAGACGTTCGCGCACGCCTACCGCCGGCTCGCCGCCGGCGCGACGGGCACGCTGCCCGACCGCGAGCTCGAGCCCGTCCACGACGTGCCCGACGCCGCGGCGCTCACCGTGCCGGCCGACCGCGAGGCGCTGGACCGCGCGGTGGTGATCAAGCTCAACGGCGGCCTCGGCACGAGCATGGGGATGAGGGGGCCGAAGTCGCTGATCGAGGCGCGGGAGGGCCTCACGTTCCTCGACGTGGTCGCGCGCCAGGTCCTGGCGCTCCGGCGCCGGTCGGGCGCGCGGCTTCCGCTCGTGGTCATGAACAGCTTCCGCACGCGCGACGCGACGCTCGCGGCGCTCGCCCGCCACCCCGAGCTCGACGTCGGCCTGCCGCCGGACTTCCTGCAGCACAAGGAGCCGCGGATCCGCGCCGACGACCTGCACCCGGTGCGGTGGCCGCAACGGCCCGAGCTCGAATGGTGCCCGCCCGGCCACGGCGACCTGTACCCGGCGCTCGCCGCCTCCGGGATGCTCGCGACGCTGCTGGACGAGGGCTACGAGCACGCCTTCGTCTCGAACGTCGACAACCTCGGCGCGACGCTCGATCCCGGCCTGCTCGGGTGGTTCGCGCGCGAGCGTCCGCCGTTCGCGATGGAGGTCGTCGTCGGCACGGAGGAGGACCGCAAGGGCGGCCACATCGCCCGGCGCTCGGACGGCCGCCTCGTGCTGCGCGAGACGGCGCAGACGCCGCCGGAGGACGCGGGCTCCTTCCGCGACTTCCGGCGCTGGCGCCACTACAACACCAACAACCTCTGGATCGACCTCCGCGCGCTCGCGCGGCGGCTCGCTGGCTCCGGCGGCGTCCTCGGGCTGCCGCTCATCGTCAACCGCAAGCGCGTCGACCCGGCCGATCCGGCGAGCCCCGAGGTCATCCAGCTCGAGACCGCGATGGGCGCCGCCATCGGGGCGTTCGAGGGCGCCGGCGCCGTGCGCGTCCCCCGGACGCGGTTCGCGCCGGTCAAGACGACCGACGACCTGCTGGTGCTGCGCTCCGACGTCTACCGGCTCTCCGCCGACGCCGGCGTCGAGCCCAACCCCGCGCGCGACGGCGACCGGCCGTTCGTCGACCTCGACGACGCCCACTTCGCCCATATCGACGAGGTCGAGCGGCGCCTGCCCCACGGGCCCCCGTCGCGGGTCGGCGCCGAGCGCCTCGTGGTCCGCGGCGACGTCACCTTCGGCGCCGGCGTCGTCGCTCGCGGCCGGGTGCGGGTCGCCGCCGACGGCGGCCACCCGCTGCACATCCCCGACGGAACCGTGCTGGAGGGCGGGGCGGACGCCGGGTGAGGTGCCCCGGCGGGGCCCGTCGGACCGGTGGCCCGGCCGCGTCGCTCAGAAGAGGGTCCGCACCGCGTCGACGACCCGGTCGTCGTCGTCCACGACCGGGATGAGCGACCACTTGTCGAACGCCGTGCAGGGGTGCGAGATGCCGCAGACGAGGACGTCGCCGACGCGCAGCGCCCCCCGGTCGTCGCGGACGAATGCGTGCTGGTCGTTGAGGCCCGTGATCGTGAGCGCGTCCGCGGGCGCCGGCGGCGCGCCGTCGCGGCGGACCTCCCGGACGATCGGGAGGCCCATGTCGTACGGCGCGTCGCGCTTGCCGAAGTTGGCGATCGCCAGCCCGGGCTCCGGGCAGGAGAGCACGCGGCCCCACAGCTCCAGGGCCGGTCGCAGCTCGTCGCCGAGCGGCGAGGCGCGCGCGTAGATGCCGTCGTCGTGGGTGAGGTAGCAGCCGGAGCGCAGGACGACGCGCGCCGGCCGGCCGAGGCCGGCCACGGCGCCGAGGCGCTCGGCGACGCGGTCGAAGAGCGCGCTGCCCCCGGCCGTCAGCAGGATCTCCTCCGCGCCCGCGAAGCGGCCGTCCGCGTCCAACCGCGCCGCGAGCGCCGCCATGCGGTCCAGGAAGGCGTCCACCGCGGCGATCGTCGCGGGCGTGCGGTCGGCGCCGAGCGTGCCCTCGAAGCCCTCGACGCCCGCCAGTGCCAGGTGCGCGGACGCCGCCACCGCGGCGGCGACCGCGAGGGCCTGCTCGTCGGTGCGGCAGCCCCCGCGCGCGCCGCCGAGCTCGAGCAGCACGCGCAGCGGCCGCGGGTCGCTCGCGGCGGCGAGACCCTCCTCGAGGGCGGCGACCACCGCCGGCGAGTCGACGAGCACGAGGACGTCGAGGCGCGGGTCGGCCGCGCGCTCGCGGGCCAGCCACGTGATCTCGGCGGCGCCTGCGAGCTCGTTGGCCAGGATCACCCGGCGCGCGCCGGCGGCGCGCATCACCGCGACCTGCTGCACGGTCGCCGCGGTCATGCCCCACGCACCGGCCTCGAGCTGGCGCCGGATGAGCTGCGGAGCCATCGACGTCTTGCCGTGCGGCGCCAGGGCGACGCCGTGGCGGGCGCACCAGCCGTGCATGACGTCGAGGTTGTGCGCGAGCGCGCGCTCGCGCCGGACGAGCAGCGGCAGCGGCAGGTCGCCGCGGCGCAGGTCGTAGCCCGGGGCGCCGAGCTCGCCGACCGTCAGCCCGCCCGCGACGGCGCCGAAGCCGCGGTA
>JAXDHC010000456.1:0-3099 GCA_034664705.1 Solirubrobacteraceae bacterium | reverse complement strand
CGGCGACGACAGGTCGTCGAGCAGCCTGCGCGCGGCCGTGGCCGAGCTCACCACGTTGTTGTGCTCGGGCTCGACGCCGAGCGTGACGCCGTGGGCCTCGGCGATCTGCAGGGCGTGGGCGAGCGAGGCGACCATGTCCGCCCACGCCTCCGGCGACGCGTTGTCCGGATGGTGGCGCCACATGTCCTCGGGATCGCGCGACCCCGTGCAGACGGTGACCACCGTCGTCCCGAGGGCGGGCGCCGCCGCGATGAGCGCGGCGAGTCGCCGCCGACCGTCGGCGCGGACGCCGGCGTCCGGGTGGGCCATGTTGTACGTGCCCGAGACGGCCGTCATGTCCAGGTCGCGCGCGCCCGTCGCGGCGACCACCTCCGCCACGACGTCCGGCGGGACGTCGTCGGGCAGCGACGGGCCGCCGGTGAGCGCGAGGTTGAACTGGATCGCCTCCACGCCGCTGGCGACGACGGCGTCGAGGCTCTCCTCGAGGGTGGGGCGCGGGAACGTCTTGGCGAAGATCCCCGGGCGCATCACACGACCCCGGCGACGGCGGCGACGTCGACGGACTCGCCCGTCTCGGCGGACCGCGCGATCGCCGCGAGCGCGCGGACGGCGGCCAGGCCGTCGTCGACGTCGGCGCCGGCGAGCGGCGCCCCGTTCAGAACCGAGTCGGCGAGCCCCTCGATCTGGCGACGGAAGAAGTGGCTGTCGGCGCCCAGCGGCCGGCGGGAGGTCTGGTCGCGGGCCGAGAAGCACTCGACCTCGCTGGCCCGCAGGTACCACGGCAGGAACGTCTTGGCGACGACCGAGCCGTGCTCTCCGTAGATGTGGAAGCCCTCGTGCCAGTCCATCCGCACGGACATCGTCAGGTCGAGGTGGCCCTGGCTGCCGTCTGCGAACTGGCACGACACGAACCAGCTGTAGGCCCCGTACTTCTCGACGAGCTGGGCGCGCAGGCTGACGATCTCCCCGCACAGGTAGCGCGCGGTGTCGACGAGGTGGCTCCCGTGGCCGAGCAGGTAGTACGTCCGCCGGTCGGCCTTCGGGTCGCCGGGCGGCCGGACCGCCCGGTCGCTGGTCCATGCCAGCGGCTGCAGGGCGTCGGTCATGTCGTAGCGATAGGCCGAGTCGCAGTACCAGGCGCGCATCGCGAGGACCTCGCCCATCTCGTCGCGGACGAAGTCGCGCGCATACGCGATGGCGGGGTCGTAGCGACGCATCGTGCCGACCTGGAGGATCAGCCCCGACTCGTGCACCGCGGCGGCCAGCTCCTCGCACTCCTCCACGCTGACGCCGAGCGGCTTCTCGACGAGCACGTGCTTGCCCGCCGCGATCGCCTTCAGCGCCATCTCCACGTGGAACTGGTCGGAGATGGCGACGACCACGGCGTCGACGGCCGGGTCGGCCAGCATCGCGTCGTAGTCGTCGTAGGTCACCTGGGGCCGATGCGCGGCCGCGACGCGTTCGAGCAGGTCCGGGGCGGCGTCGCAGAGCGCGTAGAGCTCGGCGTTGTGGGCCTTCCGGCACGCTTCGATATGGGCGAACTGGGCGATCGGCCCGGCGCCGAGAACACCGACGCGCAGGCGCCGTCCATGGTCGTCCGACATTTTCGTTTGCTTTCTCCTTCGGTGGCTCGGCTCAGGTCTGAGCCGCGACGAGCTCGATGCCGTGCGCGGCGCAGACGTCCGCGAGCTGCTCGCTTGCGTGATTGATGACGACGACGTCGATGTGGTCGAGCTCGCAGACCTTCGCGAAGTCCGTCGCGCCGACTTTGCTGTCATGGAGCGGCAGCACGACTCTGCGCGCGCGCTCGACGACGGTGGCCATGATCTCCGCCTCGGCGACGTTGCCGACCGTGACGCCGAGGTCGGAGAAGCCGCTTGCGCCGATGAACGCGATGTCGACGGTGAAGCGCTGGACGTTGTGGAGGGCCACGGGGCCCACGAGCGAGCCCGAGGTCCGGTGGATCTGACCGCCGACGAGTACGTGGTCGATGCCGGACGTCCCGGACACCGCGAGGGCGACCTCCATGGAGTTCGTCAGGACCGTGATGTCCTGTCGCGGCCCGGCGGCGAGCGCTCCGGCGATCGCGCGGACGGTCGAACCGCCGCCGAGGAACACCGAGTCGCCGGCCTTGAGCAGCTCCACGCACGCCCGCCCGATCGCCTCCTTCGGGCCGCGGTGCATGGCGACGCGGCGCTCGACGTCGCGGTCGACCAGCGGGACCCGGGCGATCGCGCCGCCGTGGGTGCGCTTGAGCAGGCCGCGGTCCTGGAGTGCCCCCAGGTCCTTGCGGATCGTGACCTCGGTGACGCCGAACATCGTCGCCAGGTCGGTGATGTGCGCGCGTCCCCGGGTCGCGACATGCTCGGCGATGCGCGCCTGGCGCTCATCGGCGAACACGCGCCGCTCGTCGCGGGTCCCCTCGCTCATCGCCTGAGCGTAGCCCCGGTTTCGATTCATTTCAAGTTGCGCTTGACTCTTGCGAGCAGGTTGGACTAGCCTGTCGCGGCCAAGAGAGATGAAACCTTTCAGCGCGCCCGTCGGACCGCTTTTCGAAGCGTTTCGAAACGTCGCGGAAGGGACAGCGGAGGTAAAGGAATGGGTCAGGGGTTCGCGTTGACGCGCGGCCGTTCGAGCGCGCCGACGCCGGCGCGCCGCGGTCTCGACGGTCCGACGCCGTCGTGCCATGACGGTCGGGATGCCACAGCCACCTCGCAGGGCTCGCTCCGCGCGCTCGCCGCGGCGCGCCGGCCTTCGCTCGCCCGAGGAGGAGCAGCCGCCTGATGGCCCGTCCCAAGACCCTGCTGACCGGCCAGTGGGCCGACCTGCCGATCGTCGAGCTCGCCGCGAAGGCGCAGACCTGGGGCTTCGACGGCCTCGAGATGGCCTGCTGGGGCGACCACTTCGACGTCGCCGCGGCGCTGCGCGACAAGGACTACGTCCGCCGCCACCGCGAGATGCTCGAGCGCCACGACCTGAAGGTCGTCGCGGTGTCCAACCACCTCGTCGGCCAGTGCGTCTGCGACCCGATCGACGAGCGCCACAAGGGGATGATCCCGGCCGAGATCTGGGGCGACGGCGAGCCCGAGGGCGTGCGCC